>CAJWOS010000538.1 GCA_913044235.1 uncultured Pseudomonadota bacterium | reverse complement strand
GCACTGATGATCATCACGGTTCTCGTGACCGAGCTCGTGTACTCCTCGCGGGTTCGGTACATGGTCGCGATGCACGAGCGAGATCGGGTGCAGGCGTATTGGCTGGCACGCTCTGGAGTAAACATGCACCAGCTGATCTTGCTTGCCAATAAGGAGATCTCGAACAACCCACAGGTGAAGCAAGGTCTCGAGATGCTGGGAATGGGAGGTACCTTCGAGTTTTGGAACTTCCCCTTCGTACAGAGCATGAACACAGGCATGCTGCGAATGCTCCTGACCGGCGGAGGCGACATCGAGTCCGTCGACGACGATGTGGTTGAGGAATTCAAGCAGACTGGGCGATTCAGCCAAGCCGATGGGGAAGAGCTCAGCTCCAGCATTTTCGACGACCGGGACTTCCTCTCTTTCGAGGGCGACTTCTCCTCCGAGATCAGCGACCACGAAAGCCGTGTCAACATCAATGTCTTTGCCACCGAAAACGTGAGTACCGCACAAGAGTCGGCCACCGGTCAGTTCCTCTTCGCTCTCATGAGTAAAGAGGACGACCTCACATGGTTCCGGCAGCGCAGCCTCGACCCCTGGGAAATCATCGGCAATCTCAAGGACTGGGTCGACGCCGACACCATTCGCAGTGGTGGGCGCGGGGGCTATGAAGACAGCCTCTACAACACGCTTGACCCGCCCTATCTCACCAAAAATGCCCCCTTCGACAGCATGGAGGAGATCCGTCTCGTTGCTGGCTGGGAAGGCGAAGTGTGTGACCGATACTGCGACAAACTCTCGATCTACGGAAACAACGAAGGCAAGATCAACATGAACACGATGGATGACACCTTCATCCTCGCGATCGTGAACAGTTGCATCGAGGGCGGCACCGCACTGCGCCCACAACAGATCATGGACGGCATGCAGCGACTCCAGGACTCCTGGCTGCTCGGCCGACCCACTTATGATGAACCCGCCCAGCTGGTGCAGGACCTCGTGAACATCGCGGGATTTCCTGTGAACCAGCAGTGCGCCACCGACAAGCTCACCACCAAGTCGCAAGTGTTTACCATCGCGAGCACTGGACTGGTTGGTACGAGCGAAGTCACCATCGAGGCCGTCTTCGACTTCAGCGGGAACACCCGCGAAGGCGTGCTGCAGTATTGGCGCGTGCGCTGAACCGGAGCCATCCATGGCAAATGTGTACGGAATCGACCTCGGCCACCACACGGTGCGCCTCACCTCGTTCGAGGGCTCCTTCGGGCGCTTGAACTACGTGGGGCGTTCAGAAGCCCCTGTGGCGCAAGACACAGAGGCCCCCGCAGACATCATCACCCGCCTTGCTGCGCTCGACTCATTGTTCGACAGCATCGACCGCCATGCGAGTGATGTCTTCGTTCTCGGCTTCCCCGCCGAGCAGGCCAGCGTGCGACAGATCCACCTGCCCTTCGAAGATCGCGAGAAGGTGCTGCAAGCACTTCCATTCGAAGTCGAAAATCAGGTGCCTTTCGACCTCGACGACATGCTGCTCGCCTCACGGGTCTCGGCCGCTCCCGACGGGGGCTCCAACGTGACATGCGGGATGGCGCCGCGCGACGCCGTGCGCGACCTGCTCGATGCGCTCACGGAACGTGGCGTGGATCCCAAGGCACTCGTTGTTGATGCCGACCTCCTCGGTGAGTACTGCGATAACGGCGTGCAGGTCGTCCTGGATATCGGGCACACGCGCTCCCTTGTGGCTCTCTGCCGCGCAGGTACAGTTGTCGATGCACGAGCGCTCACACGGGGCGGGCGTGAGCTGACCATGGCGCTGGTACAGGCACACGACATTGACTTTCAAGTCGCTGAGCGCCAAAAGCATGCGGTCGGGCTCGACGCCTCCGCAGTGGCCACCGCGGAAGCCGAGTGGGACGATCTGGACCTGGACGATGCCGAGTCCTGGGACGACGAGACCACGGCAGGACGTGGTGTTCGGGCGACAGAAGTACCAAACGCAGGTGCGGTCCAAGAGGTCGTAAAAGAGGCGTTGGTTCCGCTGCTGTCTGAGCTTCGCTCCACCCTAATCTCAATGGAGGACCGCTACGATCTCGAAATAGACGAGATCCTGCTCACGGGCGGCGGCGCCCGACTCAAGGGACTCCGTCCACTGCTCACCGATATTCTCGGCGTCCCGACCCGCCCGGTGCACGTAGACCAGGATGGCGACCCAGCGTACGCCCTCTCTCACTCTGCCGTGGTTCGGATCGGTTCCAGCAGTGCGCCCTTGCTCGACCTGCGCGTGGACGACTTCGCCTATCGAGGCAACCTCGCAGCAATCGGCAACATCGTGCGCTACTCGCTGCTGGGGGCTGCTGCGATGATGGTGGCGAGTGTTGCGTTCTTCGTGCAGCAAACCGTCCGGCTCAATGCGGACTTGGAGACCGTCGAAGACCAGATCGCCGATGTGGTGGTGGAGACCTTCCCTGAAGTGAGTCGCGAAAAGGTGGACAGTCCCGAAAAGGCGTGGGCCATCATGCGCGAGAAGGCCGAAGAGAGTGCAGTTCGCCAGGAGGCACTCGCCCAGATTGTTCCCGACGAACCACCAATCCTCTCTCTTTGGGAAGCGTTGTCGAATCACGTTCCCCCGGCAAAGGAAGCCCGGATCGACGTGAGCGAGCTGCACATCACAGACGGCAACATCAAGGTCAAGGCTGAGACAGACGGCTTTGAGGACGCTGCCAAGATCGAAGCAGCCCTGCAGAAGTATCCCAAGTTCAAAGACACTCGGAAGAGCGATGAAAAGAAGGTCAAGGAGAGCATTCGCTTTACCTTGACCATCCCGCTCGAGTCCGAAGAAACCGAGGAAGGCTGATGTCTACACTCACTACACGAGTCGCCGCCCTCCAGGACCAGATCCAGGATGCACTGGCCGACATGAAGCCACGCGACCGTGCCTTGTTCATCGGACTCGTTCTGTTCGTGATGATCACCGTCGCCGGAGGCTCCGTCTGGTGGATGCGCAGCAGCGTAAATTCCCTGGAGACCAAAGTCGCAGACCGTACCGATACGTTGCGTCGCATCCAAATCCTGGCTGAAGACCACGCGGAGGCCCAGGCAGAGTTCGATGCCCTCGCGGCGCGGCTCGCGGCCAAGGCCGACGTTGATGTTTCGAGCTTCATGGAAAAAGCTGCCGACAAGGTCCAGATTCGAGACAAGCTGGACAGCGTCCGGAAGACTACGGAAACCGACGATGGGATTGTGCAGGAAGCCCTCTACGCCATGAAGCTGTCGAACGTGAGCCAGCAGGATGTCGCCAACTTCCTCGCTGAAGTGGAGGGCTCAGACATGCCGCTACGCATCAGATCCTTCAAGTCGCGCAAGCGCAAGCGCAAGGGGGAGATCACCCTTCAAGTAGACATGGACATCTCCGGCTACAAGGTCGTCGCAGACGCCTCAGGAGCAGACGAATGATGGATCGACTCGCACTCGGACTCGGATCCAGTGCCATGAGCCTGGTCGTCTTCATCGGCGCCGTACACGTACACTTTCCCAGTGATGCACTCGTGGAGCGTGCCCGTTGGGAAGTCCAGCGCGTCAGTGATGGCGACTTCGCTCTGGAAGCCTCGGGGGCAGGCTGGTGGATGCCCGGCGGAATTACCCTCACCGATGCTTCGCTGCTGAAGGTCGACAAGGGCCGCAAAACCCGCGGTGCCGAGGAGGACGGCCAGTCTGGAACACCGCTCTTCCGCGCCGACAGTGCCAGCGTTCGCTTGGCGCTTCTGCCTTTGCTCTCGGGCACCCAGGTCGCACAGTTCGCTGCGGAAGTCTACGGTGGAGAAGTCAGCGGAGAATTTGGCGAGTCGTCCACACACCGGCTCGTCACGGTCCAGACCGACGGGCTTGATCTCAGTCGGATCCCGATCGAAGGGGCCGACTGGAGCGTAGACGCAAAGGGAACGCTGCGAGTTGATGCCGACCTCGCCCTCGCAACTGAGCGTGGGAAGGATGCGCCCGACAGTGAAGGCCGCGTGCTGCTTGAGATCGACGACTTCGAGATCGCCAACAGCACGGTCATGGGGATGGACCTCGTCGCGGCCGAGTTCAGCGAAGCCGTCCTCGAGCTGGAGATGAAGGGCAAAAAAGCCGAGATCGAGCGTGGTCGGTTCGAGTCGGACCTTGTCGACCTGACCATGGGGGGCCACATCAACATGAGCTCCTCGGATCCGAACCGCTGGCGCCTGCGCATCGAGCTGATGTTCACGCTGGGGGAGTCCCTCGACACAATGGCAGCCATGCTGCCCAGTCTGAAGCGCGCACGCGGGGAAGACGGCACCTACCACATGCTGTGTACCGGTACCTGGGGCAAGCCCGTGTGTCGGGAAGACCGCTCCAAGGTCCGCAGTGAGCGCCCCACGCCTCGGTCTGCTCGGAGCATTGGTCTGGGCGATATAGAAGACGACGGTTCTTCTCCCGCCAGCCGTAGGAAGAAGCGTCGCACCCGCACCGACGACGCCGACAAGCGACGGGAAGATAGACGCAAGCGCCTCGAGGAGCGCCGCGAACGTCTCCGTGAGGAGCGGCCACCGCCCGACGAAGAGGAGTTCGACAACAACGGTCCAGATGTGGAGTTGGGTCCGGAGTTTGACGGCCCGGATCGGCGACCACCTCGTCCGTTTCTTCCTGGCGAAGACAACGATATGCCACAGCAGCGGCCCGAGTTCGACGACGAGTTCCCCCCTCCGGAGTTCGACGACGACGCCATGCCGATGGACGACCAGCAAGACGACGTTGAGTACGACGACTGACCCTGGCCGCGGGCGCCCACCGCCCCACGTGGGGCGTCGCTTCCGTGATGCACCCGGTCGCTCCGCCGACGCTACGGCTCGGCAAGCTCTTTGATGGCGTCCAGCGCTCCCGGATGTTTCGGCTGCACGCGCAGCACGAGCTTGGCCCTGAGCAGCGCGGCCTCCGGGTCATCCAGGGCGCGGAAGACCTTGTATAGACACCACTCGGTCCAGACATCTGTCTTGTCGAACTGCTCTGCCAGAAGAAGGTAGTCACGACCTTCTTCCTGGCGCTCCTCCACAGGCCGCTTCGGATTGTTGAACCGTGCCCATCCCAGACCCGCAAGGATCTTCGGGTTGGTCATTGCCAGTTCTCGCGCCAAGGCCAACACCCGATCTGCTCGAGCA
>CAJWOS010000537.1 GCA_913044235.1 uncultured Pseudomonadota bacterium | reverse complement strand
CAGGTCGACGGCGAGGTCCTCGAGCCTCCTCAATAGTCGAGCGTAGCGCGCCGGCGCGTCCTCGGCCCGCCGCACGTGCGGCTGGCAGAGCGACGCGGCCATGACCCGAATGCCCGCCGCGCCGTAGGCGTCGCCGTCGGCGGCGACCGGCGCGTTCGCCGTCAGGGGCGTCACGCCGTCCAGCGCCGCCGCGGAGATGCGGCTCAGCACCACGGCCTCGTCGTTGCGGCGCGCGAGGTACGCGGCGATCCTCGACTGGACCTCCCGGATCGGCTCCGGGACGCGCGTCTCGTCGCAGAGGCGCCGGATCGCCGTCTCCGCGAGGCCCCAGCACGCGCCCGAGGCGTCGTCGTCGGCGTACAGCTACAGCTTCGGCGACGTGGAGCAAGCGTGGGACTGGATCTCCGAGATCGAGGCGTCGACCGCCTCGTACGCACCGTGCTGTTGTTTGTGGCATTCACCAATGCCCACCGCTGCTACGCGCTTGGCAACCTGCTCCGGCGCCGCCCACGCCTCACCACCACTCCGGGCTGGGCCACCGACGTTTTGCACCTGCTGCTCGTCCTGGTGTACTCCGCGGCAGGCCTCGTGAAGGTGCACAGCAGCCCCTGGTGGACCGGTCCGGGCGCCCCCATGCTCTACCGCATCCTGACCGATCCCATGGCGGCCCACCTCGATCCCTCTTCCTCCCTCTGGCGATCTCTGTGGCCTGTGTTCCGCGTCTCAGGGTGGATCACCGTTTGTTGGGAGCTGTCCTCGGTGATGTTTCTCACCCGCTATGCCCACTGGTGGGGAATGATCGGCATCTTCATGCACGTAGGCATCGCCATCACAATGAAGCTGGGAATGTTCAGCTATGGGATGCTTTCGCTGTATTTTGTCGTGATGGCCCCGTTTGTGTCTCCCCTCCTCGACCGCATCGAGCGTCGGCTGGGATGGTGGGATGCACCCGATCCACGCAACCCATCCGGGCCCACGGAAGCGCCATCGACTGCGGAAGCCGGTAAGCATCCGGTCTGAAGCGATGGACCACCGAACGCGGGGCGATACGCAGGACCACCGGAGGCGTGATGTCGAGCCAGTCCCCAGCAGACTCCCCCAATCCACGCGCGCGCGTCGCCGCACTGCTCGAGCAGCTGTGCGCTGGACTTGTGGACCGCGAAGCCTCGATTCGACTGGCTCTGCTGGCGGCGGTTGCAGGGGAGAGCATCTTCCTGCTCGGTCCTCCCGGCGTGGGGAAGAGCCTCGTAGCGCGACGGCTCACCCATGCGTTTTCATCTGGTCGGTCGTTCGAGTACCTGATGAGTCGGTTTTCCACCCCCGATGAGATCTTCGGCCCGGTCTCGATCCGCAAGCTGCGGGAAGAAGATCGCTACGAGAGACGGATCGAGGGCTACCTCCCTGGCTCCGATGTGATCTTCCTCGACGAGATCTGGAAGGCCGGGCCGGCCATCCAGAACGCACTGCTCACCGTGCTCAACGAGCGGATCTACCGAAATGGCGATCAGACCGTCAAGGTCGCAGTCCGGGCCATTCTCGCTGCTTCCAATGAGCTTCCGCCCAAGGGCGAGACCCTCTCTCCCCTCTGGGACCGGTTCCTGATTCGATACGAGATGGGCGGCATTCGCAGCGCGCGTGGATTCCTGTCGATGATCACCGACACCCGCGACCTGTACGCCGACACCATCGACAAGGAGCTGAAGCTCTCTGGAGAACTGCTCGACCAGTGGTCAGAGGAAATCAACAACATCGAGGTGCCGCCCGAAGTTCTCAACGTGCTCCAGGTGGTCCGTCAGCGGATCGAAGAAGCGAACCAGTCGGGCGGCATGCCCGTCGAGCCCCTCCAGCTGTACGACCGGCGCTGGAAGAAGCTGATCCGGATGCTTCGAACCACCGCTTTTCTCAACGGCCGCCGTGCAGTCGACCTCATGGACTGCGCGCTGATGCCCCACGCCCTGTGGAGCCAGCCTCAGCAGCGGGCATTCATCGAAGAGCTGGTCTCCGATGCCGTGCGCAAGCATGGATACTCCCTCGCCACGGGGCTCACCGCCATTCGGCTGGAAATGGATGCGCTCAACACCGACATCCGCGGCGAGACCGAGACGGTGCACACGGTGTCGGAGGAGCGCCCGCTGCTCGTCGACGAGGAGTTTCATCGGCTGCAGTCCACCGACGACCGCTTCACAGCAACCCGAATGAAGGCTTCGGACTACGCTCGACTGGATGAACAGACCGCCGTAGTGGTGGGATTCACCGACAACGACGGAAACATTCGTCATCGAATTCGAGCCTGGCAGGGCTCCACTCCCCACAGCATCCGGGTGGAGCTGCGCGGAACCCAGCTCGAAGTCCGGGCAGAGACCCACCTCGTGGAGCGGGAGGAACGGATTCGCCGGCGCCCCCACCGCTTGCTCGTGGAGCACTGGAGCCGTCGACTCGACCAGATCGACCGTGAGATCGAGACGTGCGTCGAGCGGCTCAAGCATCACGAAGAAACCGCATTTGTGGAGATGGAGCAGAACCTCTTCGTCGATGCTGCATTCGCCCGGATAGTGCGCACCAACCATGACCGAGTCGCGCGTGCCTTCGAAGCGCTGGAGCTGCAGTCTGAAAAGGCTCGCTTCCGGATGACGCGGGACCTGGACTGATGCCCCTTTCGGCACGCCATCGCACAGTGGAACAGCGGCGCCGGGAGGCGCTGGAGCTGGAGCTGCGCCGCTTCGTGGACTTCGGCACACTGCTCGACCGACGCACCCGACGCTACCTCGCCGCGATCTTGCAGCAGCGAGCCATGGGCACCCCCGCACCGCTTCTGCAGCCCACCGACGAGGCCGACGACGAGTCTCTCGACGCAACCTACACGATCTACTTCACCCGTGCCCTCGACAATCTCTTTGATCACGAGCATCTCGTCGATTTGTGTCGTGCGCAGGGTACTGTTGGACTGGAAGTGGCCACCGAGACCCTGCGTTGGATGCGCCGGACACTCAATACGCTCGACCGAGATGACCCCCATGCCGAGGAGCGCGCTCGACTGGGCCAGGTGGCCGGTCTGCCTCTGACCCGCTTCATCGCCACGCAGCGAACCGTGCTGTCGGAGCTCGCGCAGTGGTACACCGCCGAGCAAATCGACGTGGAATTCTACCAGTCCACCCTGGCGGAGGCCTGCCCAGCCCACCGAAGGCCCACGGCACCTGAAGCCGAACGCGTCGAGCGACTGTTGCACGACCTCTTGTCCAACTGGGATGCGTTGCTGTCGGCCAAGAGGCTGACCGAGCAGATGGGTCACCTCACGGAGGCTCGAGACCGCTTCACCCGCCAGCTCCATGCGCGCATCGACGAGCACAAGCAGGTGCGAAACGTCCTCAGCCCCTTCGTGGACTACCTCGACCGCGGCTGGGACCTGTCGCGCGAGATGTGGGATCAGGCCGACCTCGACCTGCTCAAGGAGTACGCTGATCTGCTGGAGGACGAAGCCGACCTGAGGAGGCTTGCCGAGCTGCTCGGCCGGATGCACGATGCCGAGACCCAGTCCGAAGAGGAAGAGTTGTCTCGAACAATCCACGCTGAGCGCTGGGTCTCAGACCCGAGCCAGCGTACCGAGATTGTGGGGATCCGAACCTCCAACGAGCTGCCATATGTGCTCACGAGTGAGTTTGCCTTGTCTGGAGACCCACTCCTCGAAGACCGCTTTCTCCAAAAGCTGGCCGACAAGAGGCTGCTTTCCTTTGCCTTCTCGGATCGGCGCAGGGTGGTCGACAGCCAGTCCATCACCGAGCGCCACACCCACACCCGTCGCCGAGTGAAGGGGCCCTTCATCCTGTGCGTAGACACGAGCTACTCGATGGCAGGCGATGCCGAGCGACTCGCAAAAGTGCTCGCATTTGGGATCTTGCGGGTGGCGATCGAAGAGGATCGCGAGGCGTATCTCATCAACTTTTCCGTACAGATCCGCACCATGGACCTGCGCAACGTGGGTCGCAACCTCGATGCGCTCGCCAGCTTCCTGCGGATGTCGTTTCACGGGGGAACCGACGTCACGCTGGCCTTCACAGAGGCCATCCAAAAGCTCGACGACGGCCGATACGCCGATGCAGATGTGCTCGTCGTCTCGGATTTCATCATGCTGCGGATGTCTGCCGGCGTGCTCGATGATGTGCGGAGCCACCAGCACAACAACGGCACTCGATTTCACGCCCTCACGTTCCAGGATCGCCCAAGCACCGAGCTGCAGGGATGTTTCGACACCGTGTGGGCTTCCGACCCGAGTGAGCCGGGCACGATCACGGAGCTGGCAGCCCAGCTCCAGAACGTCTGCAGCACCGGTGACCGCGCGAGGTGACCTCGGCGCCGTGACCTCGGCGCCGTGACCTCAGCGCCACAAGCAAGCGCCCCCGTACCAGAAGGCACGGGGGCGAGAAGAGAGCCGGTGATGTCGGCTCTACACACGAACCAGCCTCACTCGGCAGGAATCTCGGCGTTGGAGCCGTCGGGGAGGTGGGCCACAAGGCTCGGCACGCCGGCGTCGGTGTTGACTGCGTAGACGGTCACGACCTTGTCAGCCACGCCCTCAACGGCTGGGATCTTGAAGCAAGCATCAACGGTGCCGTCCTGTCCTGCGTCGAGCCCAACGTTGACTGCGGTGCCGTCGAGGTCGACGGAACCATTGTCGCCGAAGTTGAAGTCGGTCAGCAGCGGGGAGTCGGGCGCGCAGCCGTCGTCGACCACCCAGACGTCCACGGGCGAGAAGGCAGCGGCCGCGGCAGCATGCACCACCGTGACCCGGACCTTGCCAGCTTCGAGGTCGCTTGTGTCTTCTGCGAAGGCACCAATGGAGAGGGCGCTACCATCCGCAGCGGAATCGACGTAGCCCGCTGCGTACACCGAGAAGGCATCGCCGTCTGCGACTGCGAACTCGGGAACCGTGAGCACAGCCTCGCTGATGTCGGCACCGGTGGGCACGATGTCGAACTTGTAGGTACCGGCAGGCAGCGGCACGTAGATGGAGGTTTCCTTGAAGCCGAAGGTGTAGGAGTTCCGACCATCGACATAGACGTCGACCTCAGTGTTGGCGTCCATCGGGAACACGCCGAAGTGTGCGAGCCGGACCTGACCGCCAGCAGCGCCTTCGCCTTCGCCTTCGCCTTCGCCTTCGCCTTCG
>CAJWOS010000536.1 GCA_913044235.1 uncultured Pseudomonadota bacterium | reverse complement strand
TGGTTGTCCCCTCGGTGTCCTCCGACGTCGACTTCGACTGGCAGGCCGAAAATCCAATCGCCAACCACAACCATCCAATCTGTCGCATCCTGCCTCCACGTTCTGGCCACTCGTTGCCGCACAATGTAGCCCAAGAGCAGCAAGATTGGCGTACGGCCCCTCCCCTTGAACGCTGCGATGCGGTAAAACAGTGCGCAGTTCATGGCACCCTCAATGCAAGAGGGCCCTCCGGAGGACCGATGCCGCTCGCTGGACTCATCGCCACCATGCTCACGCTGAACTCGGCGATGGCAGGCGGTTCCATCAAGGACCTCGACAAGAAGAATGGATTCCGAGACGTTGCGCTCACCCAGCGCTGCGATCAAATCGACGGCCTCAAGGGCAATACCACTGCAGTCAAGCAAGCCGTCAAGGACGGTTTGGGGGCAGACAAAAAGGATCAGCCCTTCCTTGGCATGCTGCACTACGTGCGCCCCAGCGACAGTCTCGAAGTCGGTGAAGCCGCCCTCCTTGGGGTCGACTACACTTGCTACGCAGAGCAGCTGCTGAGCGTGCGACTCACGGCATATGGCAAGCGGAATGCAGAGCCGATTCGCGCTGCCCTGGTGGAAGCGTTTGGTGAGAGCACCGCCCCCGATCCCGACAACGGTCGCTGGGTGTGGTCCGGCAAGAAAGTGATCCTCACATTCAGCCACGACCCACTGACGGAGCTGGTCACCGTGGTGTATGCGAGTCGGCAGATGCTCGACGCCAAGACCAACAACGACCTCGCACTGGAACAGGCCGCGGTGAACGATCTTTAGAGCCCGCCTGTGTGCAGGGGGTCGAGCGCTGGCGCCGCGTCTATGGGGCACGACCGCATCGGCTTGGGGGCCGCGCGCTGTGCGGAATCCCCATCGAAGAATGTCGCAAATGCAGACCGAGGGTCGACTCCTGTTTGCACTCAGGGCATAGTTGATCGCGTGGCCGGTCGGTTCGTGTCACACGCGCCGTATCGACCGGTCGTCTCCCCATGAATCAGGGCAGTGGAACATGAGTGTTTCCATCGATTCGTCCGCAGGGACCCGCTCCATCCAGTCTATCGCGCTGCAGAGCCAAATCGATTCGCCCAGTGGCCGGGCGCCTACGTCCCCCCCAACTTCCGCACACTCGCGCGCCCAAACGTCGGTAGACCAGCTCTTCCAGCTCACGGCCGGCCTCGCATCCCAGCTCACTGGGCGCCTGGAGCAGGCTGCCGCGAATCGGATCCAAGGCGGCGAAGGCCTCGACCCCGGAGGCGTGGTGCAGAGCCTCACGGAGATCAAGGAAAAAGTCGACGAGCTCACCAGCCGTGCTCCCACCCTCACCCAGTTCACCGACGCCCTGACGGCGGAGCTGACCCAGGCCATTGAGTCCGGGCGTGGGGGCAGCGACCAGCTGCTTGAAATGGTGCAGCAGGCGCAAAAGGCGCTGGCTGATAAGTACGGATATGTGGGCCATATCATCAACATTTCGGCCTGATACCCGCCAAGCTGCGCGCAGCCGTACCGCTGACGGATGGCCTCACCGGGGCCCGTCCTTTGGTGCCGCTTCTTCGCCTCGCCGGCTGAACCCCAGGCTCAGTACAGGGCGTCGTCTTCCCCGAGCGTTGCTGTCACGAACAGGATGGTGTCCCCCCGAACCTCAGGCGTGAGCAGGTCCCACGCCGACTCAATGGATGTGGCGTGGCCGGGTTCGTATGCAATCACGCTCAAAATCTGCCGCGACCACGCATCTTCCTCCGCCACATTCGCCGAGCTGAGGGGGATGTCGCCCAGCTTGTCGGCGAGTAGGTCGGTGGCTTGCTCCGTCGTGTAGGGGTCTTCTCGAGGCCATCCGACAGCACGGGTCACGCTCACACCAACGCGGGTCCCATCCAGCTCCACGAGAAAGTCCGTCTTCTTCCCCCCAGGGTCCCGATAGACGATCTCTCCCTCCGTCTTCAGAAGTGTGGCCGCTTCACAACGGTACAGCACCTCGTAGGCAACGACCTCGCTCTCCGCTGATGAACCACCCAGGTTCCCGTCGGTCCAAATCTCGGTCCCCCCCTCACTGAGCGTATCGGGATCGAAGCCCTCCGCGCCGAGATCGAGCTCCGTCTGGAGCAGTAGGGGCGTGGGGTCGGCGAGGATCGCAGGGGTCAGAATGTCACCGCATGACCCGGTCAGTGTGCCCGCCCCTTCCAAGGGCCACGTTTGGTCCGTCCCTGTGTCTTCCGTTGCGTCGGTGTCCGCAGTATCGCCGGAGTCCGCGGTGTCTGCAGAGTCGCCCCCCGTGTCGGCACCGTCGTCGGGCCGGTCGGTCTCGGAAGACGCCGCCGTGTCGTCTGCACCACTGCCGGATCCGCCTTCGGGGGTGCTAGACTTGTCGGCACCAGCGCTACACGCCACCAAAAACAAGCAACCAACCAAGGCACGCATTTCGATCTCCGGGTCGTCGACTTCCGCTCCGTAGGGTAGCCGCCCCATCGGTGCAACACCACGCCCCACCACTGCATGCGGGCCACCTCCCCGCCAGACGCGCGCCTCGCCCTCCGAGTCCACCATGTCCGAACCCAAACCTCCCGTGAACGCTCCACCAGCCGGTGGAGGCCGCACCTTCGCCCCTCGGTCGGAGGCCTTCCAGCGATTCATGGCCGCGCCGCTGATCGTGGCAAGCACGCTCATGGTCGCCACCGCAACCCTGGCCGTACTTGCATGGCTCGGTGGCACCGCCGAAGGTCAGCGACTGCAGATCGAGCTGAACGGTACCTGCAGCGCGCCCTCGATTCCGCTGCTCAAAGCGCGGGTAGACGAGATGGGCCTGGGCGATCCCCGCATCACGTCCACAGCCAACGGTGTGCGGATCGAAGCCACGATGCCGGGCACCTCCCACGAGGAGGCCACCCAGGTGCCCCTCCTTCTGGCGCGAAGAGGACAGCTGACTGCAGGTCCTCCTGATGCGCCGATTTTCTCCCGCAGCGACATCGAATCCGCAGAGATTCGGCTCGACGAGTCGGGACTCCCCTACACTTGGCTGACGTTGAACAAGCGAGCGCTTGAGGCACTATCGGCTGCAGCAACCGCCCATCCAGAAGACGAGATGACCCTCCGAGTCGATCACATCGACGCACCGGCTCGGCCGTACAGCAAGCCTGTCACCGAGGGAGGTATCCGCCTACTCCCCGGCGAAGGCATCACTCGCGAGCGCATGCGAGTGGCCGCCAATCACGCCATCGTCCTCACGCACGGCCCACTGCCCTGCGATTGGCACGTCGGTTCGGTGACCGCGCTGGACCCCACGGAGGGGGATGGATAGGCGCCTGCTCTCCGGAGGAGTCCAGCATGAAGTACCGCGTCACACTCATCAAAGGAGACGGCATCGGGCCGGAGGTCACCGAGGCCACCTGTCGCGTTTTGCACGCTGCCGGGGCTCCAATCGAATGGGAAGAGGCGCCGGGCGGCTCCAAGGCGGTGGAGCGCTACGGTGTTCCGATGCCCGACGAGACCCTCGATGCCGTGCGCCGAAACCGGCTTGGCCTGAAGGGCCCCCTCATGACCCCCAAGGGCCAAGGGTTTCGGTCGGCCAACGTCACCCTGCGCCAGAAGCTCGACCTCTACGTCGGCTATCGCCCAGTCAAAACGCTCCCCGGCATTGAAACCCCCTACAAAAACGTAGACCTCGTGGTGCTTCGAGAAAATACCGAAGACCTCTACGCCGGCATTGAGCACGAGATCACGCCGGGAACAATCCTGACGCTCAAGGTCTCGACGCGAGCCGCGGGGGAGCGCATTGCTCGCTGGGCATTCGAAAACATGCGCTACACCGGTCGCCGGAAGGTGCACTGCTGCACCAAGGCCAAGGTGGTTCCCCTCGCCGACGGCGCCTTCCTGCTGCTCCACGCGGAGTCGCTCCGCCCGATCTCCGCCTCGAGCTCCGGCGAGACCTTGTCGCCGAGCAGCGCCGCCATGACGCCGTCGACGCGCGCGCGGATGACCAAGCCCGCCTTGTCGTCGTAGGGCGTCGGCTGCAGGTTCACGATCACGAAATTCTTCGACGTCAGCGGCAGCTCGCCCGCGGGCACGATGCGCAGCGACGTGCCCAGGGCCAGGCAGACGTCCGCGGCGCCGAACGCGCGCTCCGCGGGGCCCCACTCGGCCGGCGGCAGGCCGTCGTCCCAATCCAATACCGTGTCCCGCATGGCGCCGCCGCACGTGCCGCACGCGTTCCCCGTCGGCTGGAACGACACGCCGCCCAGGTCGACGTCGTGGAACGCCTCCGTGCCGCACGTCTCGCACTTCTCCGTGAAGACGCAGCCGTGCAGCACGCCCAGCTTGTTCCGCGGGAAGCCCGACCGGCGGTGCAGCCCGTCGACGTTCTGCGTCGCGAGGAAGTCCAGGGACCCGGCCCGCTCGAGCGCGACGAGCGCGTCGTGCGTGAACGTCGGCCGCACGGCCTCGAAGGAGGCGCCCGAGATGGTCGCGAGGTCCGGCGGCCGCGCCTTTTTCCGTTTCTTCTTCTTCTTGGCCTCGTCCTCGAGCGTCCAGATGCCCTTCGGCCCGCGGAAGTCGGGCAGCCCCGCGCTCGTCGACACGCCGGCGCCCGTCAGGACGACGACGCGCTCCGCGGCGCGCACCATGTCGATGAGTTGCGCGAGCTTGGCCTCGAGCACGGCCGGCGCGTCCTCGGTCTCGGGGAGCCCCGTCACGCCCTTGTGCTTGTAGTCGCTGAGCCGCGCCGCGTAGCCGCCGCAGGTGTTCGCCGGCGCCTCGGCCTTGCGCTTCGTGCGCGGCTTCGTCGGCGGCGGCGCCGCGCGTCGCGTGCGGCAGGCCGCGCAGGTGCGCCGTCGGAGGTCGGTGTTGACGAAGGTGCAGGAGGAGCAGGGCCAGCCGACGGCAGGGACTTCAGCCATATGACTTTGGCTAAACTAAAGTTGGTCCGGGCAAAAAGAAATCCGTGCGATATTTAGAGTCATGCAACGGGCTGCTAGGAGTCTTTCTGCAGCCTGGGGTGGCGCTCCGGAGCCTCAGCTATGCGATTTTTATGCCGAGCTCCCCGTTTGCTAGTATCTTACAGGACGCTAGCTTTGGCGCGAACGACTCTGTGGTCAAAATGGCCACCCTAGGCTCTTGGCTACGCGATAACGTCGGGACGGAAGCCCGGCGCGACGAGGTGAGAGCGG
>CAJWOS010000535.1 GCA_913044235.1 uncultured Pseudomonadota bacterium | reverse complement strand
CCCCGAAAGCACATGTCCGCCGATCTCTGCACCGAAGGTCGCGGCCCGCTCGATGTTCACAGCATCACCCACCGCAAGGTTGCCAAGGGTAGTGAGGCGCAGAGTCTCGTCGATGACATCAAAAGCCACGCGGTGCCCATCGATGACCACCGCAGTGAGGCAGGTGCCGGCCACCGACACGCTCGCGCCCGGCTCCAGCCCGCCCGCACGCCCCTCAGGCAGCCGAATGGTGAGGCGCCGAAACGAAGCACGGTCTTCCAGCGCTTCGACTGTGCCGCGCCCTTGAACAATACCCGTGAACATCCAACCTCCCGATTGACGCTCCGAGCTAACCCACTTCCCGATCGCGTCGGCGCACTTCTCGGGACCCTACGCTCGGCCCCCTCAGAACCACACCGGCCAGGCGCCCTGCACTTCCCTCGCCCGTCCTTTTGCGTGCCCGTCGAGCGCCGGATTCTGGAGCGCAGTCGGGCCATGGGCACGGAGGGGTTCGACCCGGCTGCGACATCGCACAATGGTTCAGACCTGGGCAGCCTGCGTGCGCAAGTGAGTCGCTTTGGCTCGGCGGATCGCGGCCGTCGTGCAGGTCAGAACCAGACGCACGCAGCCGCACTCAGATAGTTGCTCGCGTTTTCATTCGCATGTCCGGTGCCCAACGGGTTTCCGTTCTGCGCATAGACGTATTCGGCTGCGCCATCGGAGACGCGCACGCCGTAGACCACGCTGAAGTTCTCGGAGCCCTCGTACAGCCCTTCGGGACACGACGAGCGCGCCAGATCGATGCTGGCAGCCACAGTGAGACCGTAGGCGCAGTCGCCACATGCGCCCGCCTCGTCGCTGCGCTCCGCAACCACATTCCACGTAATGGCGCAGTCGTCTTCACCAGCCTCTCGCCAAGCATCGTTGGCCACCAGAATCCACTGTTCTTCCCCCTCCCACACATCCGAATCGGCCGTGGCACCGAACCCCCCGTAAAAGAAGCTCGTCGCCCCCGGCACCGGGTAGCCATCCACATCAGTACAGTCGGCATCGAAGGCCACATCGGCACGAGGGTCGGGTAGGTCTTCGACCCCCGGACCATCCTCCCCTCCCTCGCCATTACCCCCATCCGCTCCGGATCCAGAACCCGCGGCTCCGGCACCCGTGTCGTTTGCGTCGGGCAGCTTGGAGCTGCATGCGGCAACGGTGAAGAGTCCAAGGAAAAGCAGTCGCGACATGGGTCCTCCGTGGGGCTGGAGTGTGTACCAGACGAAGGCCATCCGCAATTCCGGCCGGTGTCCTGTGGGAACCACCAGCATGGATCGCCGACCCAGGCGTCCCGGATCATCGAGACGCAAGGCCGACTCGCTGCCAACGAGGTGAACATGGATTCGAAGAACGGAGGCTGCGTTCCGTCTCACCGCAGCTGCACTTGCACCAAGCAGTGGTGCAAACCGCCACCCCCGTGCTTCCCCGAGGTCGCATGCCTGCAAAATCAGGTACAGTCATGTGGATTCGAAGGTTTCTATCGACAGGCCAAGAGGTAGCCGTGTTTCATCCACGCGCACTCGGACTCGCCCTGATCGCCGCATGTGGTTCCCTGAACGGCTGCGACGACCTCGGCAAGCTCGATTCCGGCAACGCGGCAGTCCCCGCAAGCCTCACGGGATTCATCGGCTCTCCGTGCACCAAAGACGCCGACTGCCTCTACGACGGCGGCTTCTGTCTACCGGCGAGCAAGGGCATGCCCGACGGCATGTGCTCTGCGGAGTGCAGCCAGTACTGCGATGATCGGGTGGGCCACCCCACCACCTTCTGCGTTGCTCGATCCGCTCTGCCCCGGCGCGCCCGGTCGCGGGTCACCGCTGGAGCGTGTGTCTCTCGCTGCAACTACGGGGACTATCCGAGTGGCGGATGTCGGGAGGACTATGGCTGCCAGCAGCAAGCGCGCTTTTCCGAGCCTGCACGACAGAGCTACACCTGCCTGCCTGGCCGGGCCGACGCCCGCCTCCCGGATTGCTACCAGGAGCTGGCGGATGCTGGAGTGGGCTTCGAGGCTGACATTCGGCCGCCCGACACCACCGCCGATGGTGCCCGGACCTGCACCATCCAGGAGGCCATCTGGTTGGAGCAAGACATCCTCGGGGTTTCACTCGTCTACGAATTCGACCCGAGCCTGCAGACCACCTTGGCCGCCTGTTCGCTGGGGCTGTCTCTCGCCGACACGGCCCGGGAACTGCAGGCCCACGACGTCACCACCATTCGGCACATGGGCACCTACGCCTGCCGCACGGTCGGCGGCACTTCCACGCTGAGTCGACACGCATTCGGCGACGCCATCGACATTTCCGGATTCCACTTCAGCGATGGCCGTCAGATCACACTGGTCGACGACTGGGAACACAACACCACCGCGTTTTCGACCGATGAAGGTGCTTGGCTCTACGAGCGTGGTCGCTCGTGGCACGCGACCGGCTTGTGGTCCGTGGTGCTCACACCAAACTTCGACAACGCCCACGATGACCACTTCCACGTCGACCTCACCCCCGGCAGCAGCTACTGGGCGCGCGAGACGGCCTCTTCCGAGGTGGTGGGTGCGGGCTACTTCGGGCCAGCCCCCTACGTAGACTGAGCCGATGTGGTGGCCGCAGCCACGGAGGCACCATCCGCCGTTCGCCAGCTGGGAATGGGGCGGCCGAGTACCGCTTCGACTCGGGAAATCTCCTCGGCGAGATCCATGTCGAGGGTGCGCCGCAACGCGTCGGAGAGGGGCTGCCGCTTTTCATGGCGCGCGTTCATCCCGCGCAGCCTCTTGGAGAGCCCTTGGCGCAGGCCCGCGGGAACCGCACGCTTCATCGAGCCCGGCATCAGGCGCAGCAGCTTTCGCACCGACTCGCTCCGCACCGCTTTTGCAGTGTTCACAGGCCGCGTGTCGATCTCCACATCACTGCGAACCCCAAGCCAATCGAACAATGCCCGCAGGGTGCCCTCGGTGTCGGTCTTCATCTCCTCCTGCACCACCACAAATACGCGATCGCGACCGAGGGCCTCAAAGGCACGCGAAAGCTGCTGTGAAAAGGAGACCACTTCGCGGTACAGCAACGCCGAAGGCAGGGGTGTATGGGGAGGGATTCGAAGACCGCGGCGCCGATCCGGCTCTGCGGCGACCGCCTCACCGAAGTCGTCGATCGTCTCGTCACCCAGGCCGTTGAGTCGCAGCTGCGACCACAATGCATACATCGCATCGACCGGATGTCGGATGAGTGCGATGGCTCGTGCATCCGGGTGAAAGGCGGCCATCTCGGCAACCGCACTGCGGGAGTAGAGATACCAGACGCTGCTGTCCACCCGACGCACCGCATCGACGGCGTGGTCCGACGAAAAACGCTCGAGGTAGCGTTGCCGAGTCTCGCGCGGACGATTCCGAAAGTCGAGGTCCGCCCCGAAGAAGTGAATGTCCTTGCGCTCTGCCACAAACAGCTGCGGATGAGCATCAAGGTAGCGCGTAAGCGCGGTGGTGCCGCACTTGGGTGCCCCCAGCACGAAGGTGTCGGGAAGCGGTGGCGCGTGGAGCATGTCGTGAGCAGCGTTGTCCATCAATGCACCAGTGCGGAAGCGGCACCCACCACGAGCGGAACTCCCTCTCGTGTGGCTTCTAGCCTCATGGCAGTCACCGGGCTCAAGCCGGCAGGGATCGGCAGATCGATCCGGTAGAGACGTCGGTCCCGCCCACGGTTCGACACATGGGCCACCGCAGGACTGGCCAGCGAGACCACATCGGCGCTCCGCCACTGGGCCACGGCTCTCGGGTCGGCTGCGAGGGCGTAGAGGTCCTCTCCGTACTCCAACGCACGCCGCGTCTCACTGCCATCTTCATGCTCCAGGACCAGCCATCCGACGGCCTGTACCTCCGCCTTGGCGCTGCGATTGACATCGTGACGCAGTCGACTGCGCGCGGTGTGCGACGGGTCGGCTGCCACGAGCAGGGAGACCCCGGCCAAGTTGCGGCCCTTGAGCGTCCAGCGCAGGGGGATGCGGCTGCGCGCAACGTGCGGGTCCATTCGGTACTCGATCGAATCGGAACGCACGGCGGCAGGCCACGCGACACCGGGCAGCGAGGCATCGGGGCGTGCCCCGTCGGTGAAGAGGGCGCGGGTCCGTCGGTGGGGGATCGTTCGGTAGCCGGGACGAAGCACCGGATGACCCGCAAGCGCCGCGAGTGTGGGCGCGATCCGAGCCTGAGGCTCGAGCGCAGGCTCCCAGGCAGTGGCACCGGCCAGCAGCACATTTCCCAGGTGGTAGTGGAGCGGTCGCGAGCCGGGCCCAGGCGCAAAGGCAGCCCACGGTGCGGGCACGAACAACGCGAGCCCCTCCCCTGCAATCCGGTCGACCTGCTCGGAAAGCCCGGCACGCTTCCAGTCCAGATAGGCGGTGTGGACCCGCAGCACATCAATCCCCCACCGGTCGGTGAGGTTTGCGAGCGGATCACCCAGCGGTGACCATGCCATCGCCTGGATGCGGCTCCGCTGGTCAGGTGTGAGCAGCTCCAAGGCTCGGTACGTGCCATCACGCTGGCCGTTCCACCCCGCAAGCAGCATGTCGGTCCAGAGGTACGGCGTGATGTCTCGCTCGGCACACCAGTCAAGGTGCCACTGGAGGTCTTCGGCGAAGAGGAGGGCTCGCGGGGTCGCTGCGGTGCGGGGGTTTCGTTCATCGCCAAACCACCGCTCGGACTGCCAGTGGGACTCGTCATGGCCAAGATGCATCTGCTTCGGGCGTCCGTACGCCTCCCAGACGTCGGAGTAGTGCGCCGAGAGCAACGCGCGGGTCTCGGGATGACGAACATCGAGAAGCGAGGCGTTGACATCTTCGGCAAGCTCAGGGCGGCTGCGCAGTATCCACGTGGTGTGGCCAGGCGCATTGACCCCCGGCACAAGCTCGATGCCCAGGCCGCTGCACACCACAGCGAGTCGTTGGATGTCGCTCGCCGTCCAGGCCTGCACCCGTGCAAGACCAGTCACAGACGGGCTTTCAATGGCGTCCGCCAGGAACAGGTGCAGCTGGGTGTACCGACCCCGGGCCACCACGAGCTCGATGAAGCGGATGTAGTCTTCGATCGTGAGGTCTGGGCGATTGGGGAGGTTCATGCTGTGGTACAGCGGGCGCGTTTGCACCGTGGGATGGTCTGCAGCCTGCAGATGGTGCAGG
>CAJWOS010000534.1 GCA_913044235.1 uncultured Pseudomonadota bacterium | reverse complement strand
ATATCGAGCGCCGCCTGCGCGATGGACGCCGCGCCGAGGGGGTCCTCGAGGGCATCGACGTGCGCGTCGTCATCCCAGGCGGCTGCCGCGGCCGCATTCACAAAATCCTGCGGAACGAGACCGGGATTCGTGCGGAGCTTGGCCACCCGCTTGAGGATGGTGGGGTCGCCGGTGAGGAAGCCTGAGCGATAGCCGGTCATTCCCGACCGCTTCGACAAGCTGTGGAGCGCGAGCACCCCCTTGGTGGTGACCTCCAACACGCTTGGTGGCGGTGTATCGGTGTAGATGTCGGCGTAGGTCTCGTCGCTGGCGAGGAGGATGTCATAGCGACGGCAAAGCTCCACCGTGCGCTCGAGGTCGGCCAAGGACGTGACGGAACCCGAAGGATTGTGGGGCGTATTGATCCACATCATTCGGGTGCGCTCGAGGAGCGCCGGATCGAGCTCCCAGGGACGGAAGATATAGTCTCCCGAGATGGTGATCGGTATGGACTCGCCCCCCGCAAAGGCAGCGCCGCGGCCACAGGCTGGGTAGCCAGGGTCGGGGAAGAGCACGGCCCGGTCTCGTGCGTTCGGGTCGATCACAAGCAGAGGCAGGTGAAAGACCGCCTCCTTGGCGCCAGCCGTGGGGATGACCTGTGTGTCGGGGTCGACCGTGAGGTCGTAGCGTCGCTTCAGGTAGCCGGCGATGGCCTCGCGCACACGACGGGGGCCCCGCACCGTGGGGTAGGGGCAGTGTTCGGGAATGGCATCGAAGAGGGCCTGTCGCGCGAAGTCGGGGGACGGTTCCACAGGGTCGCCGCGGGTAAAATCGTAGACCGGTCGGCCCTCGGACCGCAGGCGTGCCTTGATTCGGTCGAGCACCTCGAACGGATATTCGGGGGTCTCATCAAGCAGGGGGTTGTAGCGGGGCACGGAACTATTCCAAGGCGGGAGGGCCGGGGTGGACCGTTATCGTAGCCCGACGGCGACTTGTTGGGAGTCGGAACCGGGGCGTCTGTGGCCAGAGTGTATCGACTGCGAGGGTTGCTGAGCCGGGGTGGAGCTTGGGTTGCTCGAGATTGGCGGGCGGACTTCGGCTTGCTCGCTTGCCGAGAAGCCTCGATCGTGCGACGTCGGCATGACACTTTCCTCGTCGTTGAGCGTGCCATGCCCCAGTTCAGCCGTGCTTCTCTCGCCTTGACTCTGTTGGTCTCCCTGTCTGGATGCGATCTCGCGAAGGCGCACTTCGGGGCGGCGCCCGGTCCTGCCAACGCAGATCCGGTCGTCTTCGAAGTCCCGGCGGGGTCAAGCGCTCGCGGTCTTGCGCCCGCTCTCGAAGCGATTGGCCTGGTCGGTTCCGCCGACAACTTCGTGATGTATGTTCGCCTCACAAAGGAAGGCGGCTGCATCAAGGCCGGTCGGCACGAGGTCTCGGCGTCCATGGACGCAGGCGACCTGATCACGGCTCTCTGCGGTGTGCCGCTCGCCAACGACGTTCCATTCACTGTGGTCGAGGGCTGGCGGATCCGAGAAATCGACGCAGCGCTCGCGGAGAAGGGCTGGACCAAGCCTGGGGAGTACTCGGCTGCAGTGGCCGATCCGGGGCAGTACACCGCCCCATTTCCGCTGCCAGCCACCTCCATCGAGGGCTACCTCTTTCCTGAGACCTACATGGTGGACGCGGAGAAGTGGGACACGAAGGGCTTTGTGCAACGTCAGATCGACCTGCTTGCGGAGCGTTTTTACACCCCGAACCGAAGCGCTCTCGAGTCGAGTGGGCGAAGCTTTGCCGAGGTGGTGATCATGGCAAGCATGCTGGAGCGTGAAGAGCCCACAAAGGCGCAGCGACCGCTGGTCGCCGGAATTCTCTGGAAGCGCATCGACAGTCAGTGGAACCTTGGGGTGGATGCCACCAGTCGCTATACGCTGGACAAGTGGAATGATCGGCGCGCGTTCTTGAAGAAGCTGCGGGACCCGAGCGACCGCTACAACACGCGCTTGCGTGGCGGGCTGCCGCCCACGGCCATCGGAAACCCTGGCATGACCGCGCTCGATGCGGCTCTTCATCCCACAAAGAGCGAGTTTTGGTACTACCTGCACGACAGCTCGGGCGTGATTCACCCCAGTCGGAATGTGGGTGAGCACGAGGCCTACCGCAAGAAGTACAACGTGTACTGACACCTGCTTGTTCGACCTGCGACGTTTCCGAACCCCGGAGCCCCATGCCGTCCATTGTGTTTTCGCTCGGACTCTCCGCTGCCATGGCCGGTCCGGCCCAAGACATCGCGCGCGAATTTCGCTCCGATATGCCTCCGCCGGCCTTCGGACTTGCGTGCTCGCCGATTCGACAGGCCGTGCAGCTCGCAGACTCGCTGGGCAGCTTTTCGTCGGGCGCAGTCCGCCCGGAGCTCCAGCTACTGCTCGACGCCGCACGGGATCCATCCGTGGAGCAGGTCGACGGGATCAATGTGGATGGGGGCTTCTCGATTGTCTCGGGGCCAGGAGGCGCCACCGCGAGCCTGCCAATGAACGGCGACCTTCAGGCAGCGATGGCTTTGTTCGCTCCGAAGAGCAAGGAGGCTTCCGGTTGGACGAAGGATGCGGAACAGGCCGTTTGGATGGATGAAGACGGGATTGTCCGCACCCTGACTGTGGATGGTCAACATGCCCGTCTGCAAGTGGCCCCCAGTGCGCCGAGCCAGGGCGGAGCATCGGGTGCGGCGCCAGACGCATTGTTGCGGCTGCCGGATGAGGCTGGATGTGCGCTCTGGGTGGAGCCATCGAAGCGGTCCGGCGAGGCTCCGACCGTGCTGCGCAGTCCCATCGCGGTGTGGATTCCATTCCAGGATTCCGAGCCGATGCAGATCAACATGTCGCTGCCGGCCCATCGCGACCGTGCTCAGTCACCCTCGATCCGCGCTCCGCTGTCGGTGTCGAGTGCTGCGCGCCCCCACGCTGTGATGACGCTTGGGGTGCCCATCATGTCGATCTTGCGAGACCCTTTCGTGTTGGACAGCTTGCCTCCGGCCGTTCGCGAAAGGCTCCCTGAGCCTGGGATGATCGACGACTTGGGTGCGGGGATGGTGGTCGCCACATTCATGGGGCCCAGCGGCCCGTCGGTGCTGGCAGCGCTCCCCATCGAGACCGATGCAGGCCGGCCGGTCTCGGCTCGCCGTATCTGGAAGGTCACATCCAGAGCTCTCGAAGAGGTCCAGGTTCGTCGGGGTGCGCCGCCCCCAGAGCGCATCGGGCGGCGTGCGCTGCAGGTACAGGTCACCCAGAAGCACAGTGCGGTGCTTCAGGCAGCCCGGGGGCGGTTGTACATGGGCAATGTTCGGAGCCAGGTCGAGTCCATGATCGAGGGCGATGGTGAGCCGTGGCTGACCCCGGACCAGGTGCGTTGGTCGGAAGATCATGCGGTGGCGGCATTTGCCGATGCGCCGCTGCCGAGCCTCAGCATACCACTGTCCATCACGCTGGGTGCCGGCACCGAGGGCAACCTGATGAACGTGAAAATGATGATGGACCCTGGGCTTCAGGATGCGGAGGTGGCGGCCGCTCTGCGAGCATTCGCTGCTTCACGCAAGGCCCGTGGCAAGACCGCGTTGCCCTTGACCTTGCCCGAGTAGCCAAGCGTCGGTCGGCCGTGGCTCACTTCGTGGGCGTTCCCTTCGGCGTCTTTTGCGGACGATTGCGTCTCCAGCGCGATCGAGCCGGTGGCAGCGGCTTTGGCATCGCCGTCGGTGGGGGGGGCGGTGCATCGGCCTCAGGAGCGGACTCAGGATCTGATGGGGCTTCGTCTGGAGCAAGCTGGGCCTCAAGGTCGCTTTCGCAGGAGGAGCGAGTCCAGAGCAAGCGCCAGCTGTCGGTGGGAGTGTCGTGAGCCACGGTGCGAGCAAGGTGGACGTGCTCATCCACCAACGGCGTGGGCAATACACGGCCGTCGGCATCGGGAGCCACCTGTCCGTAGGTGAGCTCGGGGACCGGAACCTCGAGCAGCAGTTCAGGGCCCGCGAACGCACGCAGGACCGATCCGAACAGGGGACTCTCGTCGATTCGGAGGTCGACCACGCCATCGACGGTGACCGCAGTGCGAGCGCTCGCGGCGGGCTCATAGGCGTCGAGGTGAACCCTGCCGGAGAGCTGGGAGGGAAGCGTGACGATGTCGGGATCGAGCGAGTAGTCGATGTCGTCTTCACGAAAGGCTTCCACAACGATCTCGGACCATGCGGGCAGGAGCGGGCTGCTCCAGGCGCCTTGATCGGAACCGCTCAGCGCGATGTCGAGCAGGCACCCGGGCTCTCCATCCAGGGAGTGTGGATGAGGCGTGATCTCCAGTCGTCCAGCGATTCGCCAGCTTCGAACGCCGTTCTCGAGCAAGGCTTCACCGGAAAACTGTGCTGGGGGTGCTGCACACTGCACGAGCGCGTCGACTTCCGCGGGTTCGGTGGTGTCGCCGAGGGTGACCGTGAGTGCTGTGAGCGTGGGCTGGTGTCGGTGCCACCAGGACATGCGCCAAGTGGTGCCCGCAGGCTCAGCATCCCAGTCGGGGTGCACCGAGAAGGGACCTTCACCAAGGTCGTCGTACAAGACGAAGTCGTCGAGCCAGAGTGTGGCGCGAAGGCTCGCTGGAGCGGGGGCTGCCCCCACAGGTTCCATGGGATCCGCAGGCCAGATCTCGGCTGGAACGGGTAGCTGGATTGCAGCGGAGGTGACTGTGCAGTCTTCGAGCGGACGGACCCGCTCCACGACCACCCAGGGGACCGATTGCTCCACGCGCTCGCCCTGCCACTCCATCACCACATCGATGGCTTCATCCACCAACAACTCCGCATCGACGAGGGTCCCAGAGTCGATCGCGGTGGTGAGCGCCGGGTCGACGGCCAAGATGCGGCCGGTCGGCTCGGCGAGCAGGACGGTGGCGTTGTGCACCAGAGGGGGCAGCACCGGGGCACCAGTCGGGAGCACCCAGTCGCCGGGCGTGCAGCGAAGTCCGCCCTTCCGACCGGTGGTGCAGGTGTGTTGGGGACCGACCGACAGATCGGCGGCGGCCTGTTCGGGCGGCGGACGGGCGGTTTGGTGGTCAAGGACGACCCCCCGGACTGGATCGATGCGCCAGGCTTCCAGTGGGGTGCTGAGCCAGGTGTCGGCGCCGAAGTACGCCCAGCTGGGCTGCACCTTGGCGGTCAAGGACACTGACAGGTCCCACA
>CAJWOS010000533.1 GCA_913044235.1 uncultured Pseudomonadota bacterium | reverse complement strand
GGTCCTCGTCGGGCTGTTCCTTGCCGGTTGCAGTACCATCGATGGGAAAGTCACACTTATGGACTCCGATGGTGATGGTGTGCCAGACACCCGCGACTGTGCACCGGACGACCCGGATGTCCATCCGGGAGCGGACGAAATTTGCGATGGCGAAGATCAGGACTGCGACGGAGAAATCGACGAAAACGCCATCGACGCCGAGGAAGAGGTCTGTGATGGCCTCGACAACGACTGTGACGGTGAAGTCGACGAAGACCTCGCGAACACTCTTTATGTAGACGAAGATGGAGATGGCTACGGAGACCCCGACCAGCCCATCTCGGACTGCGACCCAGATGCCGGTCTGGTCGACAACGACGACGACTGCGACGACGAAGACGAGCAGGTCAATCCCGACGGCACGGAGGTCTGCGACGAGGTAGACAACGACTGCGATGGACTCGTGGACGAGGACCTCACCACCACGTACTTTGCCGACGCCGATGGAGATGGGTTTGGGGACCCCGAGAATGCGGCCGAGTTCTGCGCACCGGAGGACGGATGGCTGACGGACGCAGACGACTGCAACGACAGCGATGAGACCATCTACCCATCGGCCCCCGAGAGCTGCAACGATGGTATCGACCAGGACTGCGATGGACGCGACACTTTCTGCCTGATCTACGGCGACCTGTTGCTCGACCCGGATGCCGATCTCACGCTCTCCGGTATGCCCTATGGGGCCGATACCGGTTCAAAGGTCGGCTTTCTCAACGATTTGGACGGTGACGGTCAGGCGGAGGTCTGGGTGACTTCTCCCACGTGGGACAACGGCACACCGGGCGGCTTCGACACCGGATGTGCGCACGTGGTGTTTTTCGACAGTACTGTCCGTGCAGGTGTGCTCGATCTGATGGCTGGCAGTGGCTCGGGTTGGTACGCGACCCAGCTCGAAGGCAGCGGCAAGGAGTACTACAACGCGAGTCAAATGGAGAGTGTAGGCGACGTCGACGGCGATGGACTGGAAGATGTTCTGGTCGCCAGCATGATGAGTGCTGCCCACGAGCTCAATGGTGGTACCGCCGGGCTTGTGCTGGGCTCGACCCTCCTTGAGGGCAGCATCGCCATCGATGACGCCGACGTGACCTGGACTCCCGACTCCCGGCAGTGGTCCATCGGCAGTGGCCTGGCCGGCGCCGGTGACCTCAACGGGGACGGCTTCGACGACCTGATCATCGGAGCCGAAGGTCGTGCCTATGGGAGCTCGGGCCGACCCGGTGGCATCTTCGTGTGGCTTGGCTGTGAGTCCGGTATGGGCAGCTGTACTGATACCGATGGGGATGGTGTCCTCGAGCCGGCCGTCGAGTTCGGCGGATCCATCTCGCTCTCGAGCGCCGATGCGGCGGTCTATGGTGCGTCGGGCGCGGTCGAGCGCGTGGGCAGCGCGGTCGTGGCTGATTTCGACTACAACGGCGACGGGATGTCTGACATCCTGGTGGGGGCCCGCGAAGCGTCGGCCAATGCGGGCGAAGTGTACTTGATGCTCGATTTCCCGTTCTCGTCCCAGCAGGCGTGGTCCCAAGCGGCACTGGTGATCGAGGGCGACTCGGTCACCGCACCCATCGGCTCAACGCTCGACGCCGCGGGCGATCTCGATGGTGATGGATACGACGATGTCTTCATCGGGATGCCTCTTGCAGACAGCGAAGCGGGGCGGGTCTACTATTTCCACGGCCGTGGCGACATCGAGCTGTCGGGCATGCCGCGCACCATGAGCATCGCCGACACCGACTTCACCCTGTATGGCGATGCCGCCGGCGAGCAGTTCGGTAGCTCCCTCTCGGCCGGTGGCGACATCGACGGCGACGGCGTCTCGGAGGTGCTTGTGGGCGCTCCGTACGCCGACCCGGACTCGGTGGAAGATGGTGGTGAAGTGCGCATTCTCCGTGGACCGCCGGCAGCGGATATGGCAGACGACCCATTGGCACGCCTCTCCGGGAGCAGTCCCGACGGTCGCGTGGGGGCGTCGGTCGCCAGCGGTGTCGACGTGGACGGCGACGGCTGGGCGGAGGTCTTGGTGGGCGCTCCGGGCTTCGGTGGTTCGGGCTCCGCGTTCATGCTGTTCGGCGGGTACCACCCCTGACTCGAGGGCAGCATCCCGAGGAACGAGCCGAGAGGGTACCCAAGGAGTGCGGGAGTGATGATGCGGTCTCGAACATGGTGGGCGCTGGCCTGCGTTTTCGGCTTTGTGAGTGTGGCTGGGGGGGCATTTGGCGCGCACGGCTTGAAGGATGTGGTGCCACCAGAGCGCATCGTGACCTGGACGGTCGGAACCACCTACATGCAGATGCACGCGCTGGCGCTGCTGGGCCTTGCGCTGGCCAGACGGAAGATGGGGCATCGGGCGCTCGACGTTGCCGGTGCGTTCTTCACGGTTGGCATTGCCCTTTTCAGCGGCTCTCTATGGCTCTTGGTATTGCTCGATTTGCCCATTCTGGGCGCGATTACACCTCTGGGCGGGGTGTGCTTTCTTCTTGGCTGGGGGGTCGCGCTATTCGGCGGGTGGAAAACCATGTCGCAACCCGCTTGAGCTCATCGGCGTGGAAGAAGCACGCGTAGCTGGCGACACAGACCGTGCTGAACGGACCCACATCCAGCGTCACCATGATGCCCGTGTGGAGAAGCACGCCTGTCGCAAGCCAGAGGGTGCGCACGTCGAACCGGTTGAACAAGGCCCGCAGCCGACCGGGCCGCTCAGATGTAGCGCGATACCAAAACGCCAGAATCAGGACTGGAGAGCCCACCTCGAAGAGCCAGGTGGCAAGCGTGCCGAGCTGGGTGAGCGGATAGACGTGAGCAGCGAAGGAGAGGTCGAAGCGTTGCCAGCTTGGCTGCTGGAGGATGTAGTAGAGGGCTGAGAGGTCGCCTCCGGGTACCCAGCTCGCGCTCACCTTCTGCAGACCGGTCGACAAGTAGACCGTGACCATCTGACCCACCACGAGGTAGCGGGGCCAGGCGGGCACAGGGGTGTCGGGCCAGAACCGCCCCGTATGCCAGCGGGCGGTCAGGCTCCCGGTCGCGCTGCTGTCTGCCAAGACAAGCAGCCACAGCATGTTGGTGATCAACATGTCGTAGCTGCCACCGGTGTGGTGGTTGACCCATGCGAGTGCCAGAAAGGTCTGCAGTCCAATGAGGGCGGCTACGCGCGGGAGGACACCCAGGATCAGTGCAAGGCTGGCAAGCAGACAGAGTCCCCAGAACCCCCAGATCAGCTCGGGTGTGGGGCCACCGAGTGCATTGACCAGCCACGATCCGGTCCTGCCGTAGGTGCGGTAGCCGCCATCTTCGACACTCATCCACAAGAGGGTGATCAGGTCGTGGCGAAGGAGGTCCATGAGGTCGACGAGAAGGGTCAGGCCCATGAAGAACCGAAACAAGGCCAGGCCGTGTGCGGGCTCTCGGTGGTCGAGGACCTGCACCCAGCGGGACCACAGGCGGGGCAGACGCGCTGCATTGTTGATCATGGTTGCAGCTCCGACCGGTCGACCACATACGGCCGCACCACGGATGCGCTCGGCAGTCGACCGCTGCGCACCTGCTCTGGAGAGGGCGTACGCTGCCTCAGCCACTGGAGGCGAACTTCGCCCGTCTCTGGTCGCTCACGCACAATCTCGCGTGCCACCCAGCGGGAGAGAGCCCGAAAGTTCTTCCGGTAACCGGGCCAAGAATACCGGAACAAGGCCGAGCGCATTCGGGTGTGTCGGAGCTGGTCTGCTCGCCAGTGATGGGTGGGATGTCCGTGTTCGTACAGCAGCTCCCAGTCCGAAGCCGCGTCGGAGCGGATGTGGATCTGCAGTCGGCTCGGATGCTTGTGGGGAGCGACAAACATTCGCCAGCTCTGCTCGGTGCCCACGTAGCGGTAGTACGGAACGAACGGCTTCAGGATGGCGCCACGCCCTTGAACCCAGCTCGAGGCCACCGCATAGAGCCGGTCCTCGAAGACCTCCCGGTCGCCGACAGGCCCCAGCACAGCGAGCCGCTCATGCCAAGAGTCGAGTTCTCGCGCCACGGTGGGCTCTGCCCACGAAGACCGTTGCAGTCCGCCGACCGGAGCAGGGAAGGCCCCGAGAACGACCGCCGTAACATGCAGCATCACGAGGACAGCGCGCACGTGAGCCCAAGTGGTGACCGGACGATTGCGTGTGGGAGCCGACATCTTTAGGGTGTACCATGCGGAGGCGAGTGTCTCGACTTTGCGCGCGAGCAACCAAAATGTCTACGGCAGACAAAAGCTTCGAGATAATCGAGACCGTGGGCAAGGGCGCTTTCGGCACGGTCTACCGGGCAGAGATGACCGGTCCTGGTGGGTTTCGCAAGGCCGTCGCATTGAAGGTGCTCAACGACTCGCTCGACGACCAAGGAGAGTTTGCCGAGCGGCTGCGCGACGAGGCCCGGATCCTCGGCTTGCTCAATCATCGTGCGATTGTGCGGGTGGATGGCCTTCGGCGCTGGGATGGGCGCTGGGCGGTCGTCATGGAATTTGTGGAGGGGCTCGACCTCAAGAACATCCTCAGTGCGGGTCCTGTTCCGGCGGGTCCAGCGCTGGAAGTGGTGGAGGAGGTGGCCAGTGCGCTCGACAGCGCCTTCAACGCCACGGACCCGTCTGGGCATCCTGTCCGATTGCTGCACCGGGACATCAAGCCATCCAACATCCACCTCACGGCAGGTGGCGATGTCAAGGTGCTGGACTTCGGGGTGGCTCGCGCGGACTTCCAGGCGCGGGAAAGTGAGACCAAGAGCATCTTCTTCGGTTCGATTGGCTACATGGGGCCGGAGCGAATGGATGGCATCGACTCGCATGCCGGCGATGTGTATGCGCTTGGTGTGGTCCTCTGCGAGCTCATCATCGGGCGGACGCTCGGGCGCAGCTGGTCGAATCCGGATCGCCATGAGAGCCATCGAACGGCTGCCCTCAAGGCGCTATGGGAATGTTGCCCCGACCGTGAACTGTACGACCTCGTGGGTCAATGCATGTCGTATGAACCTGAGCATCGCCCCAGTGCGCGAGTGCTCTCGCGGGCACTGCGCAGCATTCGTGCGCGGTACCCGTCGCCCTGGCTTCGCGACTGGGCGGAAGAGGTCGTGCCGCGTCTGGTCAGCGCCCGGCGCCCTGTGCTTGCCCGAGCTGAAGGCCCCATGGTCGCTGACCCCGGCGCGGTG
>CAJWOS010000532.1 GCA_913044235.1 uncultured Pseudomonadota bacterium | reverse complement strand
AGCCCCCTCACGTCGATGACGACGACGTCGCCGTCCTCGACGAGGGCGATGGTGCCGCCGCGCGCGGCCTCGGGGCTGACGTGCCCCACCATGAGGCCGTGGGACGCGCCCGAGAAGCGGCCGTCGGTGACGAGCGGACACCGCGGGCCGAGGCCGCGGCCGACGAGCGCCGCGCCGGGACTGAGCATCTCGGGCATGCCCGGCGCGCCCTTGGGCCCCTCGTAGCGGATCACGACGACGACGCCCGCGACGACGGGCGAGTCCCTGGCCATGATCGCCGCGTACGCGTCCTTCTCGGAGTCGAAGACGCGCGCGGGCCCCCGGAACGCGTCGATGTCCTTGCCCGAGAGCTTCATGACCGCGGACTCGGACGCGAGGGACCCGCGCAAACAAACGATATGATTCCCCGCGGGCGCGAACGGCGCCGCGACGGGCCGGACGACGGGCGGCGCGCCCGGCGCCGGCGCGGGGACGTCGGCGAGATTCTCCGCGACCGTTTTGCCCGTGCACGTGAGGCAGCCGCCGTGGAGGAGCCCCGCGCCCAGCAGCTCCTTCATGACCGCGGGGATGCCGCCCGCGGCGTGGAGGTGCTTCGTGTGGTACGAGCCGTGCGGCGACACGTCCGCGAGGATCGGGACGCCGGCGCCCGCGGCGCAGAAGTCGTCGATGGAAAATTCGACGTCCGCCTCGCGCGCGACCGCGTCAGGCTCGGCGAGGCGGCGCGGCTTGTCAACGAGGGCCTTCTGGGCTTTCAGGAACATCTCCTGCGCATGCGCAGCCTCTGCGCGCTTCTCGGCAGCCGCACGCGCAGCCTCCATCTCCTTTCGGGCCTGTGCACGGCCTGCGGGCGTGTCGTCGCCGCAGAACGCGCCGCCGAATTCAGCATTGAACTCGTCGAGCGGTGACAGGATCTCGCCGTCGGGTCCGTAGATCTGCTCGTCGGGAACGTACTCAGGGTCGAAGGCTTTGTACCGCCAGTCGACCGTGCCGGCCCGGCGCACGCGGATGTCGTCGCGAGCGGTGGGAATCCCGTGGGTGACGGTCTCAAGGGTGAGGGGAGCGCTACTTGTGGGTGTGGCCTCCCAGAGCGCGTGAATGGTGTCGGCCGCCAGCTCGCCGATGCTTTCGAGGCGGGCGTAGTTCGTGTCGACGCCCGCGGGGCTGGCATCACCGCCCCCATGTTGGAACATGCCCACCACCATGGGCTCTTCGAAGCGTGCCATCAATGCGTATTCGGTGTGACCGGGGGCCTCACTGCTCCACATGCTGTTCGAGCCGCCCAATGTGGTGCCGTGCATCGCGAAGGCGTAGAACATTCCGATGGGAGCACCGGCCGTGGTGTCGACTCGCAGGACGGTGAGGTAGGGATCCTTGTATGGGCCGGTCGGGATGTGTTCGTACAGTTCTAGGTCGTCGTTTTCGGGGCGGCGATCACTGTACACGAGGTCGTCGGGATCCCAGTCCGTGCTCTGACCGATGCCGATAGCGGCTGCCTGTCGAGTGTCGTAGGCCTCGATGATGAGGTCGCCCAGCTGGGTGACCAGTCTGTCGAAAATTTCCTGGTTGAAGCGGTCGCCGCCCAAGAACCAAGTCATTCCCTTGTCGAAATTTGCAGGTGCAGAGTGCGAGTGGTTCACCCCAAACACCACGCGGCCGTTCAGGTCCCAGCCAGTCTCGTCCGAGAGCCGCTCTTCGAGGGCTTCTACGACCCCTTCGTAGGCGTAGATCGCGTCGGATTTCACCATCACGAAGGCTTGGTCGCCATTGTCCAGCCAGAGGGCTGCAGCGTGGGGTCGGGTCTGGATCCCAGCTGACGGCACGAACGAGTTCACGTAAGCGGAGTCCCGATTGTCGAGCGACTCGCGTCGGATGCTGTTGCCGCCGAAGCACTCGCAGCGCTCCGTGTAGCCCCCCATGGGGGTTCCGACAGGAAGCTCGAGGAAGCCGTCGGCCATTCCGGCGACGGGTGCGCCTGCGACCAGGGGAACGGGGGCTGGGCCAGCAGGTTTGGGATCGGTCTTGCAGGCCGTCAACGGGACAGCCAGCCAAGCGAGCCCCCCCAGCGCCGGGGACAGTCGGTGCTTCATTTCGCTCCGAGGGAAACGTGCCGCGCATTCTCTCTCAAACCGACATAGGTCGTCGAGGGACGATGTGTCAGAGTTGGGTCGGAGTCCGATGATCAGAACTCTTGACCGCTGCGGGGTATCGGCTTGGCGGCCGTCCTTCAGGTGTTTCCTTCACCAATCCTGGGTTCATGCACGATTCATCCAAGCGCCGCCCCATCCGGATGCTGTTGGTCCACGAGGCCGCTGCAGTCGTGAACACTGTGCGGGCCGAGGCGGGGGTTTGGGGCACGCTCGCATGGGCGTTGGTTGTGTTGGTGGTGGTCACGTTGCCGGCTGCGGGCGCGTGGGGTTCCGTACTGGGAAACCCACTGGGGGAGACTGGAAATCACCTGTGGATGTTCTGGCGTAGCGTCGAGCACCTGCAGGGCAGAACGGGGGTGCTGGGCAATGTGCCGATCGGGGTGGACATTCCCCTGATGGATCCCGTCAACCTTCCTGCGTACTGGGTGGGGTCATGGTGGGGGCCGGCCGTTGGCTGGCGTACGATGGTCGTCTGGAATGTGTGTCTGGCGATGCTCGGCGGCTACCTGCTTGCCCGACAGTGGACCGGTGCCGACGGCGCCCGGGTGGCGATGGTTGCCTCAGGAGCGATGCCCTTTCTCGGTGGGGTGATCGACTTCGGGATCAGCGAGTCTTGGCCACTTGGATGGTTTGCTTTGCACACTGCCGCGCTCGTGACCTTTGGCCGGACGGGACGCTGGCGGTGGGCATGGTCGGCCGGCCTTTGCCTGGGCGCGGTCGCCCTGTCGGGGTGGTACCACGCATTCTATGGCTTGCTGTGGGACGCAATGCTGGTGCCGGTGCTGTGGGTCCAGTTCCGCCGAGCGGGACTGATTCTCCAAGGCTTCATCGGCGCAGGAATGGTGATGCCGTTCCTATGGTCGTTTTTGCAAGTCCGTGGCCAATGGGAGCCAAGGTGGCGGCTTCCGTCACCCGGCCCGCCTGGCCCTCGGCCGGACTGGGGTGAGCTGCCAGTGTTCGGTGTGGATCTGCTCACCTACCTGCTGCCGCATCCGTCGGTGGTCAGCCCATCGAAAGCCACATACTTAGGAGTCGTGGTTCTCCTGCTCGCGGGCGTGGCGGTGGTCCGGGTGCCACGGAAGGTTCTGGGTGTCTTGCTGATGGCCGCCCCATTCCTGCTGTTGGGATTGGGCTACTGGCCCACCGTGGCGGGTACTGCGGTGGGGGCCTCGGGGCCTGCAAAGTGGTTGGTCGATGCGGTTCCTGCGCTGATGGGAATGTCGCACTGGTTTCGAGCTGTGGGACCTGCTGCAGTGCTGATTGCGGTGGCTGCGGGTGTGGGGGCTGGGTGCCTTGCCCAGAGGAGCTCACGGTGGTCGCACGCACTGGCGATCTGTGTGCTGGCAGACAGCCTGTATGGAGCGCCCACCGCCTGGCCGAAGGCGGTATTTGCGCTCGGAGGTCCCCCGTCCATCGAAGTGCTGGCCGGCCAGGGGGGCATCATCCAGCTTCCCTTCGACAATGGACGGACTCCATTCTCGGACGAGCCTCCGCGAATCTATCAGCGTTGGCAGGTTGCACATGGTCGACCGATTGCCGAAAACTACGAAGGCGTGGATGCCCTGCTCGCGTATTCGGAGCTTGTGGCATCAGTGGATGCGGCTTGCCTTGTCTCCTCAACGCTCCCTCCGTACTACAAGCCGCCGCCGGAAATGCGTGGCCTGGGCACCCCCTCTGCGAAGCGTGGGCGCCTCATGGCCGATGCTCTGTCGGATGCAGGATTTGAGTGGATCATCCTTCACCGCGACCGGTGCCCGGTGACAGTGACCCCAATCCGAGCCCTCACAAAGGTGCTTGGGCCGGGGATCGAACTGCCTGGAGGTGATCGCGCCTGGCCACTGGATGAGGCCTTGCGCGCCCCGACCGAAGCGATCTTGGAGTCCTTCGCCCGCCAAGAGCAATAAAACCCGCACGGTGCGGGCTGTCGGGCCGCACATCCTTACCTGGATATGCGGTACCAGCGATGTGGGGGGGGGCGATGGGTGAACACGGCCGCTGCAATGGTGGAGCGATGCTCTACTCGGCAGCCACCACGGGCGCTTCCGCCCCATCGGTTCCCGCAGCAACGCTACTGGCGATTGCGGAGAGCCCCATCCAGCCGAAGGCGAGAATTAGAAAGACGTTGAAGAGCGACGAGGTCGCGGGCTTTTCTTCGTGCTTGACGCTGAGAGAGCGGGCCATGTTGGGGTTCCAGGAACGGGGACTTTGGAAGAGGGTTCGAAATCGAAGGATAGGGGAGCAGGTATCGACGTGTCAAGTCCAACTCTGGAGTCTTTTCTGAAGTATTCTCAGAAGCGTTGCCCGAGCACCATTTGCCGTCGATGTCGCTACACGAGGTCGCCCCGCCCGATTCTGGGGGCGGGGCGCACTGGGCGGGAGCGACCGATGGTGGCGCCGTTTGCAGTTTCGACCAGGCTGCTCAGTTGAGGTCGATGCGCTTTTCCTTGGACACCTTGACTGAGTAGCCTTTGTCAGACCAGTTCTTTTCAATCTCGGCGATCCAGTCTTCCATGGCCTTGGCACTCTTGAGGGGCTCGGGGGTGGTGGCAACGGCCCATTCCCCTTCGCTGGAACACTTCTTGAGCTTGGGCTTTACGCCGCGCATCGGTGCTTCCACGTCTGTGAGGACGTTCCACCGCTTGCTCGGATCCGTGACTTCTGCCACATGGATGTGGGCCTCTTTGGCTCCACCGCAGTCGCCGGCTTCGATGGCCGCAGCACCGTAGAGGAAGCGTCCGCCGGACTGGATCCGCTCCGGGTACAGCCTTGGCAGGAGGCGCGCCGCTGCTTCTTCGGCGCCGGCGTTGGCGAGACGGTCGGCGACGGTCTTTGCCTTCTCCACGCTCACATTGGTGGCGATTTCCACGAAGCTTTCTTCGAGGGCCCGCTTGTCTGCTGCGGGAGTCTCACCACCGAGAGCGGGGGTGACGGCGGCGTCCATCTGCATCAAGATGGTATCGAAGGGGCCGCCGTTGTCGGCGGCAACGATCGCGCCCCGAGTGAGGGAGCCGAGTGCTTCTGCGCGCGCCTTGTCGGTGTGGATCCCAACCAGCG
>CAJWOS010000531.1 GCA_913044235.1 uncultured Pseudomonadota bacterium | reverse complement strand
CGACGCGTAGTTCGGCGGGTTGCAGAGCGGGACGCCGCACCCCTCCTCGCACGCCGCGCCACACGCGCTGAATGTCCCGCGCCGCCACGTACGCCCGCAGCGCGCGGTCCATCACCCGCCGCATCACGGGACCGGCCACTTGGGCCGTTGTGGCCACCTTGTACGCATCCCGAAGCTGTCCAACGATCTGGGGCTCTCCCACAATCATCGAGTCGAGGCTCGCTGCCACCCGAAACACATGGCGAAGGGCGTCTTGCTGCTGGTATGCGAACACATGCCCCGCGAGAGACCTCGCCCGGTTGCCGCGGGTCCGGACCAACCACTCGGCCACGTCCTGCGCGGACTGCCCCCGACTTGCGACCGCATACAGCTCGACCCGATTGCAGGTGGAGAGCAGCACACCCTCCGCACCCACCGAATCGCTTCGCATCCGCTGCAGGAGGTCGGGCACCAGCGTCGGGCCCATGGCCAGCTGTTCCCGGATTTCTACGGGCGCAGTGTGATGGCTCAATCCAACGGCGACGAGGTTCATGAGCCCCCCCGCACGCTTCGGCCCTCGATGTTTTGTGGGTGCAACAACATCAAGTCCTCAGTGCCAGCCTTGGAGGACCAGCCCGGCGACCATCACCATGGCACCCAAGCCCACAAAACCACCCACACCGAACACTGCGGCCAGCCGTCCGCGCCAACCGCTCACAAGACGCGTATGCAGCCCCACTGCGTACCAACACCAGAGCACCATGGTGCCCCAGATCGTGATGTCTGCCCCCAGCTGGGCCTCTGGGTTTGTGGCTGCCCACATCCCTCCCACCGCAATCCCTGCAGTCAGGGACACAAACCCAAGCACCATCGCCTGGTAGTTCAAGCGGTCCAGCGTGTGGAGCGTGGGTAGGCGTGAAATGCCGCGCAGCTTCTTCCGCTTCAGTCGACGACGGACGACGAGCCAGAGCACGGACAGGGTAAAGCTGACGGCCAGTCCGCCGAGTCCGGTGAGAATCAACGCGACGTGGGCCAAGAACCAGGGACTGCCGAGATCTGCAGTTCCACCGGCATCCGGGGCAACCTGGGCGGTGCCGAGCAGAACGAGCGCCAAGCCCACGAGCAGCGTGCGAAGACTCTCCATCTGCGGGCGCCGATGAAGGACTGTCCAGCCAAAGATGACCACCAGCGCCAGCGCACACAACCCGAAGCGCATCGACGACAGCGGCAGAGCACCCACCAGCAGGACATCGATAATCAGTGAGAGCAGGTGAAGCGCAATGCCACCGTAGAGCCATCCGGGATGGCGGAGCGGTATGCGGGTCTCATCCCGGTGCTCCCCGCCACGATGCTCCCCAATAAGGGGCACCAGGTAGAGCGTGCCTGCAGCGATGGCAATCCAGCGAGTCAAGTCGGCTCCGTTCCGTGCGGGACACCTAACCGACGCTCGCGAATGTCATTCTTTCTTGCGTCCCCACCCAAAAATCCCCCGGAGTCCACCCGTTGCGCCCGAGTCGGTGGCAGTCGATTGCTCACCACGGCGCGCTCGCATGCGCAGACGACGCTGGGCGCCCACGTGGTTGGGGTCAACGCCAACGGTCCGTTCAAAGGCAGTGTAGGCCGCGTCATCCGCTCCGGCCGCAAGATGGGCCTCCCCAATCTGGTACTGAAGCTCCGCACGCCCGCGTCCCGTGATGGGAGACACCTCCGCGAGCGCTTCGGCTGCTTCGGCCGCAGTGATCCCACCCGATTTCCAGCGCACGAGAACCAACTGATAGTGCCCCTCCCATGCATTCGGATCCAGCTCCCAAGCCTGCTCAAGGTTGGGAAGCGCGGCCGGCCAGTCCTTTCGACGAGCCGCATGCTCCCCTTGGGTTCGAAGCATTCGTGCCTTCTTCTGGTCCCCTTCCGACACGTAGACCCGTCCCTCACGATGGGCGACAAGCCGCGCGCGAACCTCGTCACGGAACGACTCTTCTTCGAACTTGTCGCGTGCATCACCGAGAGCCGCAAAACAAGCAGCGGCGGCTCGCTGAACCGCACGTCCCTCTGACAGATACCCGTCGGGGTGAAACTCGCGGCTCATTTCCCGGAAGCGCTCGGCAATCGCAGAGGGATTCGCCTCGCCAGGCTCCTTGACCTCGAACAGTTCCCACGCCGGAGTGGCCTCGATTTCGCGGGCTTTATCGAGCAGCGCCGCCGCTCGGGGGTCTTCCGGTGTGGCTTCGATTTCCTCGATCACGATGTCGGAAAATACCTCGTCGGTGGGAGCAGCAGTGCCGGTCGGGATTGTGATTTCGTCATCAAACTGAATCACCCCCAGGTGCAGGAGGAAGTCGAGCGCTTCCCACACCGTGTCGCGGTCTGCCCCCCCCGCCGCCTGAACCAGCTCGCCCAGCGAGGAGGCCTGCACCGCCGAGCGCACCATCCGGAGCGCAACCGGTGAGAGTCCCCACGCAGACTCCGGGGCATCGTCGGGTGCCTGCAGGCGAATTCTCCGGTTCGGCTCGCCAGCGAGCTCATCCCGCACCTGGTGAGCAGATCGAAGCGATTTCAGCGCCTTCGCAAGCAATCGAGGAATCCCTCCTGGAAGCACGACTGGCGAGCGGACCTCTTCCACGGAAAAAGCGACATCGTGCTCGGATGAGTCGAGCAAGACGAGCGAGCGCATCACCGAGAGTCCCGCCGCATTGAGGGCATCGTCGGGAGACTGACCGGCAGCAATCGCAGTCCCGATTGCCGCCATCAGCCCCTGTCGAGCGCCAACCTCTACGAACCCCTTTGCCTCCGCAAGCTTCCCGCTCTTGAGGGCCACTTCAAGGGGTCCCGCGCGCAGTAGACCCGACGCGCCGAGACGGTGCGCAAGGAAAAGCACCCGAATGGGTGGATAGCGATTCCCCGACCCATCAATCTGCCGAAGGAAGGCCTCCCCCGACCACCGGTCGCCGGTACGACGTTCCAGGTGGCGTGCCAGCAAGGACTTGAGGGCAGGCAATCGGGCGGGCAGCTCCAAGCAGTCGTCACCCACCCCCGCATCAACGGCTGCCTGAATCATCGCCGCAAGCGGACCGGTCCAGATCACCCTGCGAACACCGGCACTGCGAAATACCTCTATCGAAGGGTCGATCAGCGCGCCGCCCGGCCCCGCCGCGGCGAAGACAATGCCTGCGCCATTCAATGCGTCACCGGCAAGCTCGGCAGACTCGTACTCCTCGGTTGCCTGCCCTGCGGAACCGAGCAGTCGGACCAGTCCTCCACGAATACGGGGATCGGGATTCACCACGACCAGGCGTGTCATCGAGCCTCCATCCGAGCGCGGTGCTGGACCCCGCAACTTCGTCTGGCGGATCCTACCGGACGGGAGGGCTCAGATGGCGATGCGCGACGGACGCCCCGAGTGCAATCGAGCAGCACAGCCGTTTACCACCACGTGTGCCGGCGCCTCAGGAACCACAACCGGAAGCCCGGTCATTTCACCGAGAGCTGCCTCCAAACCTTGCATATGAGCCATCCCACCTGCAAGAACAATCCCGGTCTCGGCGATGTCTGCAGCGAGGTCGGGAGGGACCCGCTCGAGCGACTCAAGGGCGGCATGTGCTAGCCCGCGAACCAGATCCAAAATGGGGCCTCGCAGATCGTGCGATTCGACAGACAGCGCCCGCGGCCATCCTGTGGGTAGATGTCGCCCACGGGCCCAAGTCTGCCCTCGCTCGTCGGGCATCGCGGTGCCGACCGCGACCCGAGCAGCCTCCGCACCCGTGCGCGAGATCAAGAGCCCGTGTTGTTCTTGCAGTCGGCCGATGATGGCCGCATCGACCGAGTCGCCCCCGATGGAGAGCTGACGCCAGTCCACGATTTCTCCAAGCGACAGCACACTCACTGAAGAATGCCCCGCCCCCACGTCGATCACCATGTGGCCACATGCATCGTCAATGGGAAGCCCCACGCCCACAGCCGCAGCGAGCGGCCGCTCGACCAGCATCACTTCACGTGCCCCGGCCGCTTCAAACGTCTCTCGAACGCCCCTGCCCTCCATGTCGGACAACATGTGGGGCACCGCCACTGCCACCCGAGGTCCCACCCACAGCCGGCGACGATGAATGTGCACCATCAGGAGCCGTAGAAAAGCTTCGAGGACCTCAAAGTCTACGATCGTGCCTTCACAGACCGGGCGCACCACACGCACATCCGCCGGCGCACGCCCCGCCATGAGTGCAGCATCCCGACCGGTCGCAAGGACACGTCGACGCCCCGAGCGGTCTTCGTGAATGGCGACCACGGTGGGGGTGTCAATAATCACGCCGCGACCGACCACATGAACGCGTGTGTTTGCTGTCCCGAGGTCGATCGCAACCCCGGCCGAAATGGCACCGAGTACCGAGTTGAACATGAGCGATGCTCGAGGAGGAGGGCGGGAGTGGACCGTCGACTCGGGGTGGTGAGTCGGCTCGAAAGGCGGAGGATGCGGTCGGGCCGCTGTGTTCGCGCGAGAGAGGCTGGCAGGGACCAGAGGTGCGCAAAGCGTAGGATCAGACGGTCGGACGGTCCTGGCAGGGCCAGCAGCCGGACCCGACTGGAGGTGGTGGGGAGCCGCCATCGTCTGGTACTATTTTTTATAACACACAGACGGTCAGCGCACCTGCGCAAAACACCGTCGCATCTTGATCCTCACCCCAGCCAACGGGGAGTGCATGACTCGACCCTCGGCCTCTGATTTTTCTCGTCCCTGGTGTGGGATTGCGCTGTGCGCGCTCACGGCGTGCTCGAAGACACCGGTCACCGAGCGCATTCAGTTCAACGTTATTCCCGAGGCCGTCATGGTGCCCCTCGGGAAGTCCGCCTACCAGGAAATGTTGTCGGCCGAACAGCTGGAGAGCGGGACCGACCGCCATGAGCGACTGAAGAAGGTGGGCAAGCGTGTTTCGAAGATCGCCAATCAGCCGCGCTACCGGTGGCGATACTCGCTGATTCGTGACGACGACACGGTCAACGCCTGGTGCCTACCTGGAGGCAAGATCGCCTTCTACAGCGGCATCCTACCCATCCTGCAAAACGAAGCCGGGATGGCTTTCGTGATGGGGCACGAGGTCGCGCATGCCACCGCTCGCCACAGCGCAGAGCGGCTCAGCCAACAGCTGGCGGTCCTTGGGGGGCTCTCAGCCCTGTATCTCTACATGGAAAATCGAACAGACATGAGCGACGAGATGCAGGGCATCATCATCGGTGCGCTCGGCCTGGGCGCGACGGTCGGTGTGATGCT
>CAJWOS010000530.1 GCA_913044235.1 uncultured Pseudomonadota bacterium | reverse complement strand
CCGGTTGGTTTGATGGCTTCCGTGCGATCCGGGCCGTCCTCGGAGCGCCCGACATCGCGGTCTTGCCTCTGGGAGCCTACGCTCCGCGTTGGTTCATGGGTGGACAGCACATGCCACCCGAGGACGCCTGCCAGGCATTCATCGACCTCGGCGCACGCCATTTTGTGGGGATGCACTGGGGTACCTTCGATCTTTCCGATGAACCCATCGACCACGGTCCTCGCGACGTGTTGCCCCGACAGATCGAATCCCGGTCTTTGGACGTGGACCGAGTGCACATTTTGTCTCACGGAGGCGTCCTCGGGCTTTCAGACCAGGGCACGCTCACCGATGTGGTCGGGCGGACGGCACCCGGCACTTCGCCGAAGGACTGAACAGCGACCCGCGGAGTGGCACAGCCCAAGGTCACTGCAACCATGGCTGGAGGCCCTCAAGATCTGCCGGCCGGTCGGACGTGAACCGAATCCCACAAAAAAAAGACCCCCAGGAGTTCACCTGGGGGCCGTAGTGACCCGTACGGGATTCGAACCCGTGCTGCCGGGATGAAAACCCGGTGTCCTGACCCCTAGACGAACGGGTCTGAAGGGTGGCGCACTGTTATTCGAGCAGGCTTTTTGTGGCCACCAAAAAGCGCGATTTTGTGAACCCTGATTGGGCGATCGCGCCAGTGAGAGGGGGAGAAGATGGGGTGGGTCGCGCGGGGCTCGAACCCGCGACCATCGGCTTAAAAGGCCGGTGCTCTACCGACTGAGCTAGCGACCCCCCCTCCGGTAACGGAACCCGAAAACGCAGGCAAGAACTACAGCGCCTTCAGTGCTGCTTTCGCCTTCGCGTTGGACTTGTCGATCGACAGCACCCGCTTGAACTGGCCCTGCGCGTTCACCTTGAGCCCAAGATCGGCGTACAGTTCTCCAAGCGCCAGCCGGAACTCCAGGTTGTTCGGAGCCATCTTCACAGCGGTCCGGAAGTGCTCGAGCGCCGCACGATGGTCCTCTTCGATGCGCCGGAGCAGCACGCCGAGCCGGTAGTAGGGCCGAGGCTCCTCAACTTCATATTCCACGGCCTTCTGGTAGTTCGCGAGGGCCTCACGCAGGTTCGCGAAGCTCTCCGCACTCTCGGCGAGCTGCACGAAGTTTTTCGCCTGGATCTTCCGCGCTGCACGCTGCGCCGACTCGGCGGCCTCTTGGTACACCGTATTTTTTGGATCGAACGTTGCAGCCATGGTGTACGCACTCGCGGCCTTCATGACCGCTCCAGCTTCCATGTGCTGCTCGGCTTCCTCGAACAGGTTCCGCGCACGGCGCAGGTTCGCCCGGAGCTTCTTCCGCATGTCGGCCATCGCCTTGCTCATGCCCGGATTGCGACGGGTTCCCGAAACCGTGCGACTGGATGCACGCTGCCCCGGTGTGGTCTTGCCCCGACGACGACGCCCGGCTGCCCGGCCTTCGCGAAGGGTCGACCGCCGAGGCGCCCGCTCTGCATCCGCCTCGACTGCAGCCTGGAGCGCTTCCGACATCGGCTGAGAGCTGGTCTTCGGCCGCTTCGAGCGCCGACGCCGACCGTGCTTAGACTCCCTCTGGACATCGTACGCTCGCCGCGCTGACTCGTTGGAAAGCGTCCGATATGCCTCTGTAATAGCGATGAAGACAGCTTCCAGCCGTTCCCCCTGCTCGCCGAGATCTACGCGAAAGAAGCGGTCGGGGTGCCACTGGCGCGAGAGGGTGTAGTACGCCTGCTGGATATCCGTTCGCTCAGCGGACTCCGACACACCGAGAATGTCGTAGTGATCTCCCCCTTGGGTGACACTCCACAACCGGTCCAGTGTGGCTTGCTCCGTCGTGCTCAGACCGCCTTTATCGCCAGCCACATCCACTCCTCACGGGCAGCTCCAGCCAGCCCGTCCGTGCGCTCACTATACTACCGGATCGCACGGTCGCTCCTGCCAACCCGAAGTCAGTCCTCGGTCTCGCGACCAGTCTTGTCGACCGCTCGAGCCCGAGGATGGGCCGCTCGATACACACGAAGCAGATGTGCCGGGTCTACGTGTGTGTAGCGTTCTGTGGTGCTGAGCTTGGCATGTCCCAGCTGTTCCTGGATGGCGCGTAGATCGGCCCCTGCCGAGAGCATGTGGGTGGCACAAGCGTGCCGGAGCGCGTGTGGATGCACACGATCGACCCCGGCCGAAGCCCCGGCATCCGAGACGATCCGACGCGCACTGCGACTCGACAAGCGACCCCCACGGTAATTGCGGAACAGCGACGACGATCCGTCGACCGCTTCGGCGCGCAGCTGCCGTAGCAGCGCATCAAGCGCCGCCGCCGCTGGCGGTCCAAATGGAACGATGCGTGCCTTTCCACCTTTGCCCGACCGGACGCGCACGAGGCGCTCTTCGATGGAGACATCCGGCCAGTCGAGTGCCACCGCTTCTGCGACCCGCAGCCCAGCTCCGTACAACAACTCGAGGAGAGCGCGGTTGCGCAGCTCCAGGATTCCATGTTGGGAAGGGCGCTGCATGACCGCATCCGCCTCTGGCACCTCGAGAATCCGGGGCACGGTCTTGGGCACTCGAGGCCCGCGAAGCAGTCCGGCCGGGTTTGCAGGAAGCCGGCCTTCCGCATGCGCCCAGCCATAAAAGCTGCGTAAAGTCGCGACCCGACGCGCAAGGCTGGCCGGAGCCGGACGCTTCCCTGGCGATCCGAGGCTGGCGAGCCATCCCCGCAGCTGCCGACGATCGGCCTCCGAAAGCTCCACTCCCCGAGCGTCAAGGTAGCTCTGCAGGTGGCGCAAATCCGAAGCGTATGCCCGGATGGTGTGCGCAGACGCTCCGCGGTCACGCTCGAGGTACGTCAACCATTTACGAACTAGCGCATGCATTCGTGGGCCACGCCATTATTCGGGGTGGGGAGACACAACCGGCATTTGCCAGCGGTAGGCCAGTAGTGTACCTCTCTGGATCCGAGGCCCGAAAGCCCTTCCCCCCAACTCCGGTCGGGTAGGGTCCCGTCTCCCCCCGCAAAGCGCACGTGCCGGTTTTCGCGACCGGCGCGGTCTCTCCCCGAGGAATCATGGGCAGTTCTCTCGTCATCGTCGAGTCTCCCGCCAAGGCACGAACCATCGAGAAATATCTCGGTGAAGGGTTCCGTGTTGAAGCCTCCGTCGGTCACATCCGTGACCTGCCCGAGAATGCGGAGCAAATTCCCGCTTCGAAGAAAAAGCTCAAGTGGGCTCGGCTCGGGGTCAACGTCGAAAAGAAATTCCAGCCGCTTTATGTGGTGCCTCCAGAAAAAAAATCTCAGGTGAAGTTCCTGAAAGATGCACTCAAAGAGGCCGACGCGCTCTACCTCGCAACAGATGAAGACCGCGAGGGAGAAAGCATCGCCTGGCATCTTCTCGAGGTGCTCAAGCCGAAGGTTCCAGTCAAGCGTCTGGTCTTCAACGAGATCACCCGCACCGCGATCCAGCGCGCCCTGCAAAACCCTCGCGACGTCAATTTGCACCTCGTGCGAGCGCAGGAAACCCGCCGCATCGTCGACCGACTCTATGGCTACGAGGTCTCACCGCTTCTCTGGAAGAAGGTGCGTCCGAAGCTTTCCGCCGGGCGCGTCCAGTCCGTCGCCGTGAGACTTGTCGTGGAGAGAGAGCGTCGGCGACTCGCCTTCATGCCCGCCGCCTGGTGGGATGCAAAGGGACTGTTCACCCACGAAAAGGGCAACCTCGATGCCGAGCTCTGGTCGCTCGACTCGGTCCGCCTCGCGTCCGGCCGAGACTTTGGCGAAGACGGCAAGCTCCGCACCAAGCGCGAAGTTCGCGTCCTACAGGCCGACGAAGCGCATGCGCTCGTTGAGCGTCTCACCGGCAAGACGGCCACCGTCACCGCGGTGGAAGAGAAGCCGTATACAGACCGACCAGCGGCCCCGTTCACCACATCGACCCTGCAGCAGGAAGCCAACCGCAAGCTCCGCTTCACGGCCCGTCGAACCATGTCCACCGCTCAGCGCTTGTATGAGAACGGGTGGATTACCTACATGCGAACCGACTCCACCACGCTCTCGGGCGAAGCCGTGGCGGCAGCGCGCGCGCTCATTCAAAAACAATATGGAGCGCGGTTCCTGCCCAACACGGCGCGGGTCTACAACAAGAAATCCAAGAACGCGCAGGAAGCACACGAAGCGATTCGGCCCGCAGGTCAGTCCTTCCGCGACCTCGACAAGGCCAAGGCGGAGCTGGGCACCGACGAGTTTCGGATCTACAGCCTGATCTGGAAGCGCACCGTGGCCTGCCAGATGGTCGATGCAAAGGGTCGCTCGATGCGGATCGAGCTCACGGTGGATGATGCCGTGTTCCAGTCCCGCGGCCGCACCATCGACTTCCCCGGATACCGCCGTGCCTACGTCGAAGGTTCCGACGACCCCGACGCGGAGCTCGCAGACCAGGAGCGACTGCTGCCGCCCCTGGAAATGGGCAACCGCGTAAAGCTCGATACGCTCGAAGCCATCGGCCACCAAACCAAAGCACCCGCTCGGCTGACCGAAGCCTCTTTGGTGAAAGAGCTCGAGGCGAAGGGCATTGGTCGTCCGTCCACCTACGCCAGCATCATCGACACGATCTTGCGTCGCAAGTACGTCTTCAAGAAGGGCTCGGCACTCGTTCCTACCTTCACCGCCTTCGCGGTTACCGCGCTGATGGAACGCCACCTCGGCAACCTTGTGGACTACGACTTCACCGCACGCATGGAAAGTCGCCTCGATGAAATCGCTGGGGGAACAGATGGGTACATCGCCTTCCTGGAGCGCTTCTACCGAGGCGACACTGGACTACAGGCCGTGCTCACACAGGCGGCCGACGAAGTCGATCCGCGTACCGTTTGCACCATACCCGTGGGCCTGTCTCCCGATGGAGAGCAGGTAGACGTTCGGGTCGGTCGATACGGTCCCTTCCTAAACATGGGGGAAACCAACGCCGACATCCCCGATGACCTCCCCCCCGACGAGCTCACCCTCGAGATGGCCGTGCAGATCATCGAAGAGCGGAAAAAAGGCCCGAAGGTGTTGGGGGTTGACCCTGCCACCAACAAGCCTGTTTACCTGATGAAGGGTCGCTTTGGCCCCTATGTACAGCTTGGCGACGTCGAAGAGATTCCAGGGAAGGGCAAGCGTACGCGCAAGACAAAGCCACCGCGCGCCGGACTGCTCCGGGGCATGGATCCCGAAGAGCTCGACTTCGAGACCTCGATGAAGCTCCT
>CAJWOS010000529.1 GCA_913044235.1 uncultured Pseudomonadota bacterium | reverse complement strand
ACGCCGACGCGGATGCAGACACCGACGCCGACGCGGATGCAGACACCGACGCCGACGCGGATGCAGACACCGACGCCGATGCTGACGCCGATTCCAGCGGACTGCTCTGCGACGACACTTGCTCGACCGCAGGGGATGGCAGCTGCGAAGACGGCGGAACCGACAGTGTGGACCGCTCCTGCGACTTCGGCACAGACTGCACCGACTGCGGTTCCCGTGATCCATGCACCGACGACTGCACTCCCTACTACACCTCTGCCTACGCCGGTGATGGAGACTGCGACGACGGGGCCGCAGGCTCTGGCTACAGCTTCTGTGATGTGGGGACCGACTGCTCAGACTGCGGGAGTCGCGCTCCTTGAGCGGCGTTCCGATGCGCCCGCCCAAACGAGCGTCGATCGAAGCGGGAACGCTGCATGGTGTCCGAAAGATCGGCCTGATTTCCAGGCCGCAACAAGGTCATTGGACGCTGCGTCACCCCCCCAGTGTGCCCAGATCCAGTGTCTCCCCCGCGCCCACCACGATCTCTCGGCTGTGCCGCTCGGTCTGCCACGCTTCCCCGTCGATCTGCGTGTGCGACTCCCAAGTGAGCAGCCAAGGGCCAGGCAGCACCTGGTCGTTCATCCAGGTCTGGCCATCGGAGCCTAGCCTCTGTGTCACGAGCTCGGAGTCCGGCAGGAGCCCTTCAGATGTGGTGCGGTGAAGGGCAAACCCATTCAGGCGGCGGCTTGGGTTCCACTCCGTCTGTAGCTTCACGGCGCCGCGATCACCGCGAAGGTCGACGATCAGGGCGTCCACATCGGCGGGAACGACCGCGACGACCTCCCCGTAGCGGTGTTCAGCATAGGGTTCGTGAACAAGCTGCGTAGGGGTGTTCGGACACGTGCACTGCCAGTGGGGATTCGCACCATCACACTGCTGCGTCCCGCAGCGTACGCGCCCTTCACAGGCATCGCACCGAAGGGTCACGTCAACAGTTCGGTCCTCGGGAATCTCCAGCGTATGGACAGTCCCGTCGAGGTCGACGTCGAACAGGTGTCGTTGGTCGAACAGGTTGACTCTGATGCTGGTGGACTGTCCGATGCCCACAAGCTCAAATTCCCCCGGTGAGAGGGTCTCGATGGCGGGTCCGTGGGGCTCCACGCCCACCGTCGCATCCTCGATGATCATTCCCTCTTCATCCACGACCCGAACCTTCGCATGAGCCTTCAGCTCGACCCGAAGCTCCGAGAGGTGTTCGGGCTCACGCACCAGCTTCAGCGGTTGGGCTCCCATCTCGGAGTCGACCTCGAGCCATACCATCGGGTCGGTCTCGCAGCGTGCTGCAGGAAATTCGACTGCACCCTCGTCATCGAGCACCGTCCACTCTTTTCCGTCTTGGTTGAATGCCAGGCGGGCACGACCCGAGACCTCGTTGTCAGAATCGGTCTCAAAGACCACGCGAAGGGGACAGATTGGCGGGACGAGCCAGGGTTCAATCGTGATGAAGTAGGTATCTTCGCCTGGCTTGGACTCGACCTCCAGCTTGGTCCTCGATCTGTTGTGGCCGCGAAATGAGAGTCGATAGGTGGGACTGCACGGGATCTGCATCGCGGTGAGCTGGTCTCCATTGCTGGCCGGGACCACCCAAGAGCCTGGACGGACGTGTTCGCGATCCATGAAGGCCGAGCCGTAGACCGGGTCTCCTGCTTCGGTCTGAAAAAAGAAGTGCACGTCGCACAGCGGCACACGCTCACTGAGCTCCTCCGAGCGAGACCCTTCTTCGGCTTGCGGGGTGGTGCGCGTACGAACCACGCGTTCCTGTCGAATCGACCGCTGTACTTGATCGGAAGAGGGCAGGAGGTCGAAGGCCTCTGCGAAGTAGAGTCCGGTCACGAAAACACAAATCAGAACGCCGGCGAGCAGACCAAAGGCGACGAGGAGTAGGTTGCGAAACTCCTTCCCGTGTCGCGACGATGAACCCGGCTTCGACATCCCCTAGGCTCCCGTTGCCACCCGAAGATGCTACCGCATGCGCGTTGCGCATGCCCCGACCTCAGGGATTCGAACAAGAGATGACAACCTGCCGGAAAGAGCACCCATCGCCCGAGCCCTCAAGTCGACAAGACCAGCGGTTGCGGAGTGGACCGACCATCCAGCCCGTGAAGGGGAGCGCCGCCATCACGGTCCGCCCTCAACACCCCCATTACCCACCACTCACGCACCCAAACCGCAAATACGCACCCCCATCTCAAGGTCCGATGGAGTACGGTTGTCCGTGGCTTTCCGCCACTTGAGGAGGCCCTTTGTCGGCGTTTTCCGCAGGACTCATGGCACTGGTCCTCACCCCAGCTTTAGAGGCTGGCCCGGACCGAACGCCCACGCCATCCGTGCGCGACCACCCGAAAGAGACGCCGACCACTGCGCCCTCCCCGCCCGATCTCCGGGGAACCTGGCGATTCGAGCTCGTCGTGGTCACCCATGCCCGCGTTCCAGTCTTGGGCACCACAATGGTGGAGTCGCGCACGCTCTTTCGCACCGTCGTCTCCGGCTCAGTGCAGGAGCCCATCATCGATGCCGTCGCCTGCCAAATCCAGGTGGAGCCTTCCCGTGCCATCGCAGAGACCACTGTGCCGCAGCCGTTCGTAGATGCCATCCCGCCCAAGCACACGCCAGCCATCCTCACCCAAACCAACGGCCGCTGGCAGTTTCATGCCGACATGCACCCCCAGCCTCTTGGATACGACCCCTCGGTCTCTGGCGGGACCCTGCCCCGTGCAGCCGACGACCCTGGCGTCACCGACCTGGAAGGCGATGGACGACCGGGCGGCACCATCCACCTCGACGCACCATTGTTCGGACGAATCGACATCTACGTGGCCCAGAACGCCCACACCGTCTTGGATGGTACCTGGACCGGCGCAGATGAGTGGTCCGGACAGGCCACGGTGAGTGCCTTCGGCCAACGCACCATCGGTGCCAGCAATCGACTGTTCCTGGCCAATGCTGACATCTCGGTCGACCAGGAGAGCAGCCGCTTCCAGTGGTCGCGAGTCCCGGAAGGAACCACCTGTGCGGCGCTGCGGGATGGGGTTGGGATTCGCTGAAGGACGCCTTTCCTCCACCCTGCTCACCCACCGATACGGGCCAGCGCTCAGAGTCCTGGACGCGAAGGCCATGCCTGGAACCAAGCCTCAGGCACGGGCCGCACCTGCGGCGCCAGGGCGCCTTCCACCCGCTTGCCCACATACCAACGGCCGCGCACATATTCGGGCTTGCCTTCAGCATCGCGGATGAAGGTCAGGTCATACACCTGCCCGTTGGACTCAAGCTTGAAGTTGTCCGGGTGCACCGCTGTGAGCCGCGGCGTGTAAGGAACACCATCCGCATCCAGCGAGGGGATGCTCACCTCAAGGTTGTCGTCCACCACCGAAAAGATGAAGTCGCCCATGACCACGTCGTGGGTGTAGGTGCCCGCAAGCTCCGCAAAGGTGGCTGGATCGACCGGCGGCGTGGGCGACTCGGTGGGCTCCACAAAGCTGCCCAGGTCCAGTGCCGCCTCGACCGTGCGCATCGGGAAGAGGTACTCCCGGTTGATCATGACCACCACGCCCACACCCAGGTCAGGAAGTGTGTAGACAAAGGTGCCATAGCCCCAGAGCTGGCCGCCGTGAGACACCATGCGCGCCGGGTAGTGCCCGTCGCTCAGGTTGACGCCCGTCCGAACGTCCAGGCCGTAGCCGTAGTCCACGTCGGCCTCGCCCGTCTCTCGGGACACCTGCGCAGCCACCATCTCGGCGTGCAGCGCATCGGACAGCACGGTGTCGTCGCCCGCCATCCAGAACTCTGCCAAGCGGCCGATGTCGCGCACCGACGACCAGGACCCCATCCCCGGCCATAGATGGGACGCGGCGTAGGTCTCGGCGTCGATCACGGTGTCGGTGCCCTCTGCTCCTGGCCACACCGTGGTGATTCCCATCGCGTAGTTGTCATCCGACGCCACGGTCTCGGTGTCGAACGTGGTCCGCGTCATCCCGAGTGGACCCAGGACCGAGCGGTCGATGTAGGGACGGTAGTAGTCGCCGGTACACACTTCCAGCACGCGTCCTGCGAGGACGTAGTTGGTGTTGGAGTAGTTGAACATCCGTCCCGGCGGGGCGAGCAGCGGCAGCTCCGCCTGCACATAGTTGATGAAGGGCTCGATCTGGCCGTCTCCATCATAGGGATCGGGCAAAACGTAGTCGTAGATCCCCGCTGTATGGTTCAAGAGTTGGCGGATCTGCATGTCGTCCGTCATCCCGGGCGCGCTCGCCATCTCAAAGCGCATGTGGTCGGTGATGCGGTCGGTGAGCGAAAGGCAGCCGCCGTCGGACTGCTGGAGCATGGCGATGGCGGTCATCGACTTGGTGACCGAGGCCACGCGAAAGCGGGTGTCTGCATCGACGGCACCGCCCCCATCGGGGGTCAGCGTTCCGAAGCCCTCCGCCCACACGGTCTTGCCATCGCGCAACACCGCCACCGCCGCCGCCGTGAGGCCGAACTCTGCCATGTCGGCTTCGATGGCCGCCCGCAGGGCAGTGTCATCGAAAGCGTCACCCAGCCCGGAGTCGACCGTACCGGAGTCTCTGTCTGTCGGGTCGGTGGGGGCCTTGTCTGGAGCGCAGGCCGACAGGGCCACAACGGACGACATGGCGCGCACGGAAGCGCGCACGGAAACCGTGTTCATCAAGTCTCTCCTCGTGGGCGAGGTCGCCGGAACCCGCTCGCCGTGACCTTACCACATCCAATCCCTCGCCCCAGGAACCCAGCCGGCTGCCGGGGCTGCCCGAGGCGTGTCCATCATCAGATGCCTCTTGCGGCGTTTTGCTCCCATAGTCAACCGCTCAAAGTCGCGATGAACAGGTGCGGTTACGCGATTTCTATCCAGCGTGTGCGCGAGCAGGAAACCCAGCGAGAGCCCCACCGGAGAGCACGGCCCGAGCGTCTGGTGTATCGTGCCGGCGCTATCGGAGTCTGCCATGAAACCCACCGCTTTCCACCCCGCTTCCTGTCTACGCGTCGCTCTCAGCACGGTCGTGCTCTGCATGCCTGGCTGTGATCAGGAGGAGCCCGCCAAGGCCTCCACGCCCGAGTCAGATGAGTCCACAACCACCGATGTTGAGGAGGCGGATGCCGACACCGACACCGACACCGACACGGATGCCGACACCGACGCCGACACGGATGCCGACACCGACGCCGACACCGACGCCGACACTGGAGAG
>CAJWOS010000528.1 GCA_913044235.1 uncultured Pseudomonadota bacterium | reverse complement strand
GTGACTTGTGCGGGACCGCCAGGCAGCAGCTCCACAGCAGGCATCTGCCCCATCATGGCTGTGAGCGCGCGAGCGCAGGAAGCGGCCTGGTCCACCTCGAGACCACCGAGGGTGCGAAACAGACGGCGAATGGACGGCGGCACGAGATGGTCTCCCGGTGGGGGCTCAGCGAGCCATATCCAGTTCCACTGGGCGAAGCGCCATCGGGCCTCGCCAGAAGACCGTTCGAGGCCGGGTCAGGCTTCGTGCCGCCATCGACGGCTGCGGGCGACCTCTTCCTGGTAGGCGAGGATCTCTGCGGTCTCCTGCTCTTCCGTCCATGACAACAGGTCGCGCATCCGCGAAGCAACCGTATCGACGGCCTCCAGCCCCTGGTCTCGGTCCCGGAAGAAGATCTGGGTGCGGCGAATGAAGAAATCGCGCACCGTCGCGGCCAGCTCCATGTTCACGGCATGGTCAACCTGCGCCACGATCTCGGGCCGCCCTGGAATCAAGCGCACCGCCAGGCGCTGGTCGCGAGCCGCAAGTGCGGCCACGTCGGCGCCACGCGTGCCGTAAATGTCGGCGAGGTAGCGGCAGATGTCTTCGGGCAGCTTGTCTTCGGCGGCATCCACCACCAACTGCACCACCTTCGCCTCATCGTCGTCAGCTGGCCAACCCACCGCACCCGGCAACGCCTCACGGTCGGTCCGTGCTTCGCGAAGGTCGGTCGGCATCTTGCCGGCCAGCATGAGCACATTCACAGCACGGTCCACCACCTCGGCCGCCATTCGGCGATAGGTGGTGAGCTTGCCGCCCGCGATGGTGATCAAGAAGTCTGAGTCGACCCGGATTTCATGCTCTCGCGAGACCGCAGACTCGTCTCCGGCGTCTTCCTCTCCGATCAACGGCCGTATCCCCGCCCAGGTTGCCAACACGTCGTCTTCCACCAGCGACACGCCTGGGAAGTAGTGGTTGCAGGCCTCGAGCAGGTAGCGCACGTCGTCGTGCGAGGCGGCCACCTCGGCCGGGTCGCCTGTGAAATCCGTATCGGTGGTTCCGATGTAGGTCTGCGAGCCCCAGGGAATGGCAAAAAGCACTCGACCGTCTTGGGGGTGGAAGCAGACCACGGCATTCTCCACCCGCAGTCGCTCGGAGTCCACGACGATGTGCACGCCCTTCGTGGGCCGCAGCCGGGCCTTGTGGGCCTTGGCACCCATGGCTCGCGTGCGGTCTGACCACGGTCCCGTGGCATTGATCACGGCATTGGCTCGAACCGTGCGCTCTTCCCCCGCGAGCACATCGCGCACCCGCGCGCCCGAGACCCGCCCCTGGTCATCACGGACGAGGCCCACAACCTTAGACCAGTTCAAGACGTGCGCACCGCTCTCCGCAGCATCGAGTGCGGTCTCGAGAGAGAGGCGGGCGTCATCGGTGCGGCAGTCCCAATACAGTGGAGCGCCCTTCAACCCATCGCGGTTCAGCTCGGGCTCGGCCTCCGCCACGGCTTTCCGCGAAAGGTTTTTGTGGATGCGCGGCGACCGGAACAGCGAGAGGCCGTCATAGACCCACATCCCGAGGTTCACGGTAAAGACCCCCCTACGGCTTGATGCATAGACCGGAAACAAGAATCCAAGGGGCTTCACAAGATGTGGCGCAATGTCCATCAGGATGCGCCGCTCGGAGACCGCTTCGAACACCAGGGAAAACTCCAGCTGTTCGAGGTACCGCAGGCCACCGTGCACCAGCTTGCTCGACCGACTGCTGGTACCCGACGCGAGGTCGTCCATTTCCACAAGGCAAACGGACATCCCGCGACGTGCGGCATCTCGCGCCGCCCCCACTCCGGTGATCCCCCCCCCGATGATCAGGAGGTCGTACACACTGTCACTGGCGTTGAATCGGTCGGAAGCAGCGCGCATCTCGGCACGGGACGTCATGGGTACTCCTCGTCGTCCCCCGGCCGTATCCCCTCGACGCCATTCGCAAAATGAAGACTGCGCAGAACCTCACCGAAGAGACCCCGGACGGAACGTGATTCAGTCCCACCACCGCACACGCTCACCGAACGAGCGTGAGGTCGCAGTCCAAACCGGACTCGAGAAAGTTCGCAATCGTGGCCTCCAGGGTGTCGGCGCCATCCCAGCCAAGCTCATCGAACGCCTCACAAGGCGTCTCAAACTCTGCGTTGACCTGAACCACCAGGCAGCGACTCTCCATCTTGATCACCTGCGAACCGCTGTCCCGGGGCTGAACCCAGGTGGCATCGATCTCGACATCGGAAGCCTCATTTTCGATCGACAGCGACGTAATCAAGCCGATGGCTTCGTATTCATTCGACGTTCCGGTGGACTCGACATTGTACTCAATGGCCACGCCACCGGCATCACCACAGGCGATGACCCCTTCCCAGTACCCCTCGAGATCACTGGACTTTTCGTAAGTACATCCAACGAGACTGAACGTTCCCGCACAAACCGCAAACAAAGACACCAGATGTGGGTGGGCCATCGCTTCCTCCTGGAGTCGCGCTGTCCGTCACGACCCGCAAACGCTCGGCGCAGGCGAGCAGCCAAGCGTACTTGCACACGTAACGCCGAGAAGCCGTAGGCTTGTGCAGAGAGCGTCAGAGACACCCGACATGCGCGGCTCAGGAGTCGGCGTCGCCTTGAGGCTGACGCTCCACCTGGCCCTGGAGGCGAGCCAGATCGGCGGTGAGCTTTTCCACGGTCTTCTCCAGCGCCGCGATTCGCCCGCCGGGATCTTTGCCCGCCAACTTTGCCGCCTTTTTCTCCAGAGAGGCACGGTCCTGAAGCGGCACACCGGTCGAAGCCAGACCACGAATCACCCCAGCACCAGCGGGCTCTCCGAGGTGAAGCAGTCCGACCGCCGCAGCTTTGCGCACACCGAGGTCGGCGTCCCGTGCCAGCATGCGGAAAGTATCCAGCAGCCGCTCGCGCGTGACCTTCGACTGCCAGCGTCCAGCCCGCCCGAGGCAGCTCACCGCGACCACCCGAACCGGTCGGCGCGTGGCTGAAGAGCACGCGAGTCGCTCGAGGGCTTCCACCGCAGCGGGAGTGCGCAGGGCGCCAAGTCCCCGAGCCGCCCCGCGGGCCACCCAACCCCACCATCCATCATCGCTCGATGCTGCAATCAGGCGCTCCTCGAAGCGGGGATCGCGCTGTTTCCCGAGGGCACCAAGCGCAGCACCAGCGGCACGATACGGACGCTCCGGTCGGTCCAGCCATCCCGCGACCGCATCGGCGAGCGCCGGGTCGCGATGGCCACCGCATGCGTCCAACAGCGCCGACATCGCCGGAGCGTCGGTCTCGAACTCGAGCAGGCCTGCGAGCAGCCCGGCAGCATGGCGGGAAGAGGCGGTCCCAAGAGAGCGTGAGAAGTGCACGCGCACCTGCCAGAGAGGCTCCGACCGATATGCTTCTGCGATGGCGTTGAGCCCCTGGACACGACCCTTTTTCGCCAGGGCGGTAGCGGCATCCAGCCGTCCCCGTACCGTGGGGCTCTGGTGGACGGAGCGAATGAGATGGTCTGCACCGAGCTCCAAAGTGATCTTTGCGGGCAGTGCAGAGTCGGGATCCACCACGACCTGCTGCACTTCCGCGTCGAGCGAGAAGCGAAGCACCGCTTTTTCCCCGTCCATGCGACCGGTCTTTCGGTGCCATGCCCCCGCAGTGTCTTCGACAGCGACCGTGATCGGGAACGAAAACTCCGGCACCTTCGAATCCTTCGGCCAGGCCTTCCGCAGAACCGTGAGGGTTCCCGTTCCTTCGTCTGCATCAAAGGCCCACTCGGCAGTGAGACGCGGATACCCAGGACTCCGGAACCAGTCGTCGAAGAATCGAGCAAGCGAGCGACCGGAAGCCTCTTCCAGCTCCCGGCGGAAGTCGTCGGTCTCCACCACCCGTCCGCGGTAGCGGGCCAAGTAAGACCGAACTCCACGGAAGAAAGCGTCATCGCCGATCTCGCAGCGCAGGAGGTGCAGTCGCACTGCACCTCCTGGGTACAGGTGTCGATCGTACAGATCCCAAGCACTGTCGAAGAACCGCGTGGAGATCGGCCGAATGTATACGCCGTCGGCCTCGGAAAAGTACGCTCGGCGGTCTTCTGCGAGGTGCACGTGCATGGCATCGATGCTCACCGTGTGCTCAAGCCAGACGCTCTCCATGTAGGTCGCCCAGCTCTCTTTGAGCCAAGAGTGTGCGAAGTCTCGGCACACGACCACATCACCGAACCAGGTGTGCGCCATCTCGTGCAGGTTGATCACATCCACGAGCCAGCCGAACTCGGCGTGTGCCCGCTCGTCGACCACCCATGAGTCATCCCACGATACGAGCGAGATGTTCTCCATGGCGCCCCCGATGCCGGGTACGGCCACCTGGAAGTACTTCGGGTAGGGATACGTGCTGTCGAGAAAGCCCGTCATCCAGTCGAGCATCTCGCGAGTCCGGCCAAAGGAGCGCTCCAGATCGTCGGCAGTGTAGGGTGCCGGTGCGTAAAACGCGATCGGCACGGTCCGACCATCGGCCGTCACGTGTTCTCCGCCGGATGCCTCCGCAAATAGGCCGGTCGCCACGCAGGTGAGGTAGCTCGGACACCCCTCCGAGAGGGTCCAGCGCACCGAGTGCGTGCCGTCGTCGTGGGGCAGGTCCTCCACCTTCGCCCCTGCAGACAGCGCGTGGTGCCCAGCCGGCACAGTGAGCGTGATGTCGAGGCGCGGGCGAACGCTCGGATGGTCGATGCAGGGCAGCCAGTACCGTGCGCGTTGGGTCTCGTGGTCGCTCACAAGAAACGGCCCGCGGTCTGCGTCCCATGCCGCTGTGGGGCCGACGAGACCCGAAACCGGTGCCGTCACAGACCATCGAATCTCGACCGTGCGCTCTTCCCCTCGAGCGGCCGCCTCCGTCCACACGATGCGCAGGTGGTCTCCATCCGCGCGCCACTCCACAGAACCACCATCCAGCCCCTGAACCGACTCCACCTGCAGATCGACTGCATTCAAAGTGAGCACTCGGGTGGACGGATCGCGACAGACCGCACGAAGGACCTGCACGCCCGACATCGAGCGGCGGGCGGCGTCGGGCCGGAGCTGCAAGGCCAGGTGTACCGGCTCCCATGCCAGATCGGGCGCGTACTGGGGCGCGATTCCGGCTCGAGCGAACCCCGGCGCCGAGGAGTGGGGAACGAGACCAGTGAGGATTGCGCGATGGGACAATTCAAGCTCCGCAGCAGTGCCGAGACGGTCGGGACGTTCCGCAACCGCTCCGGG
>CAJWOS010000527.1 GCA_913044235.1 uncultured Pseudomonadota bacterium | reverse complement strand
ACCCAGCCTGAAGAGGCGGGAAAGGGCCGCAAGTCGCCTGAACTGGCACCAACGGGGAGGTCTGGAAGCGTGCGGACCAGCCCCCGTACTGTGCCGTGATCACGCACCAGGAGAGTGTGTCCCAGTCGAGGCTGGCGTTCACTGGATACCGGAATGACAGCAGTCGGTGTCACGAGCATCCGCCCGGTGTCCACCACGCCACCCGTGGGTGAAAGGACTGCACGGCCTGGGCTGAGCGGTGCCGACGCTGGGTCCCGAAGCGCCACTCGGACTCGCTCCTGAGCGGCACCGCTCCACCAGACCGCATCCCGGTTGGCTGCCAGCACCCACCCGAAGCCTGAGCGTGCGACCTCTGCTGCACCCAGGCGGATGTCTGCCGCTGAGTACTCCCGTGGGGCGCCGATCACTTTCCGCCTACCGCAATGAGGTTCCCGTCGGTGGTCCCGATGACGACCGTCTGCGGCAGTAGAATGGGAGCGGTGGAGGGGGTTGCGCCAAGCTGAATGGACCAGATTTCCCCGCCGTCGTCGGGGTCAAAGCGGTGCAGTCGCCCATCTGCATTCCCGATATACAGGCCGAATTGGCCGAGCGTAGGGGCCGTGACCGGGGAGCCGGCAACCTCAGCGGTCCATGCGAGGTCGCCCGTTTCGGTCTCGAACGCGAAAATCTCCCCGCTGCGGTCGGCAACCACCAGGTATTCCCCGAGGGCAGGTGCTGCAGCCGGTGTCTCGGAGAGGGGCATTCGCCAGAGCAGCTCGCCAGAGTCAGCTGCCAGGGCGGTTACGCCACCAGGGCGGCCCTTCTCGCCGCGGTATGCAGCGAATACGCGAGCATTGGTGGCGACCACGCCTCCCACCACTGGCCCTGGAAGCACCGCGCGCCACTGCGTCTGGGCCCGGTTCACCGCGATGATGTCGCCGGTCTCCGTCCCGAAGAACAGGTGCCGTTCGTTTGCCGCTGGCCGACCCACAGCCGAGTCGCTTGCTGCAACGGTCCAACCGGTCTCGGACCCGACTTGCCCTGTACTCGTTACCCACACCAGCTCCCCTGAGAGCACCACGGGGCTGTCGGCGATGATGCCAGTCGTGGAGAGCGTTTCTTGCACGGCCCCGTCGAACGCCACGTCGATCAGAGTTTCTCGCTCCGTGGGTACTGCGAGGCCAGATCCGCGCGCGGCCAGACCGCCCACCGCCTCGAGATCCGCTGTCCAACAGGTGCTGCCGTCGGCACGCACGCAGAAGACTTCCCCCCCGCCAGCAGTGTAAAGCTGGCTGCCACGAACGACCAAGTCGTGAACCAAGGGAGTCCCAAGATCCACCCGCCAGACCACACTGGGTGAACCCGAAGGGTCTCGAACCACCTGATGTCGGGCGCCCGAGCTCCAGGCATGCGGAGTCACGGACTTGGGGCTGGGAGCGGTCGCAGCCTCGGCGGGAAGGCTTCCGGTGACGACCCGTCGATGGGTCGAGCCCTTGGGCGCGCAGGCGACGATCAGGCTGAAAGCGGTGAGGACAAGCCGAGGCGAGCGCGGCGGAAGGCGAGGGGAGGAGGTCATGAATGTTCTGTATCGAGGCAACACTCACAATCCTATGATGCAGTCGGGAAAGGACAATTGCCAAGGCCTTTACTGGACAACCGGACGCGTATCGGACAACACGTTTGCATGCTCTATTTCTCTAATGCTCGATTTTGTCGTGCAGGTCTCTGGGCCGGCACCCTCGCAGTCGGACTGCTGACCGGACATCCGTCGGAAGCTGAGATCCCGAATCGCGTGAACGACCACCCCATGCTGGCCGATGACGGCGACACGCTGCGTGCTTCCGAGCCGCTGGTGTTTGCGATGATCGGCAACACTCGGGGCACGGTGGCGGGTGCCGATCTCGCTGCGGGGATGTCCGTGCACAAAAACATCCGTGCCCAAGTGGTGGAGGACATCGCATCGAAAGCGACTCAGCCGGGGGGCCCTTCCCTTCTGTGGATGCTGGGGGACCACGTACGGAAGGGGGGGGCTGCGGGGGATTGGAAGGCGATGGATAAGTCGCTGGCGGCCATCCTGGATGGGGCGAAGCCACCGAAAGGGGGCCCCGTACGACAGCTGCGCGCAATCCCTGTGGCCGGAGATCACGAAGCCGAGTCTGACCCGCGATACTTTGGATACGGCGATGCCTTCCCAAGCGTGGGCGCTGACATCGGCTTCGGAAGGGTCGCCACGTGGTACCATTTTGATCTGCAGGCTGACGATGCGAAGTGGCGGTTCATGGTGGTCGACCCTCGGAGGGAAGCGCTGGGCAGCCGCTGGACCGAGCAGATGGGCTGGGTGGACCGCACCCTGAAAGAACCCCAGTTCGACTACCTTGTAGTGGTGATGCATGACCCTGTCTTCGATCTCGGTGGCCGGCAGCCGGACATGAACCGTGGTGGTGGCTCGCTCGACCTTATCGAAGAGATCGAAGATCGCATCGGGGTGCTCCGGCTCCGCGCCGTGGTCAGCGCCGGACACCACACCAACCAGGTCCTGCTACCAGACGGACCCCGTGGAGCGATTCACCTGGGCGTGGGAGGAGCCGGTTCCGTTCAGGACAACCTGATGCGCTGGGGGGCCGCCGACGAAGCGGGACGAGCCGCCGAAGTCAACCTCGAGCCTCTCTTCGACCTTGCTCTCCTCGACCAGCTGGATCGCTGGAATCGCGATTACGGACTTCCAGACACCGTGACGGACGAGGCGAAAGCCAGGGGACAATTTGAAGGCTTCACCGCTGCCTACAATGCTCGGCAGTTTCCCGTGGCCGGGTGGTGGGAAATGACCATCAACGGCAGTGTGATGGTCCTCGACTTCCACTATCGCAAGCTCGATGGGAGCTTTGCAAACATCTATCGAGTGCAACACCAACCGCAGGTGGGTTGGATTCCATCGCGACCTGCCAAATAATGCTGGCGGGGCGCTCGAGGTTGCGGGTCAGATATCGAGGGCAGGACGGCGGCCCAAGCGCGACACTGCTGCAGCACCGAGCCCTGTCACGCCCGCGAGGACAACCACCGGTGCCCCGATGGTGGGCGTTGTCCCCAGGAGTCCAAGCAGAGCCGCGCCCGACAAGGCAGCGGCCCATGGTGTCCGGGCCCGTCCGGGAAGGCTATCACCCAAGAACCGGCAGACCCCTGCCATACCGAGAGCGCCCGCCACTCCAAGCGCACCAAACACCACAATACCCAACGGAGATCCGACGATCGACAACAGTGCTGCGGAGCCAACGAAAATCCCCGCTACCGCGAGGATGACCCCACCGAGGGAGTACCATGCGGGAGAGTGCCGGATGGTGTCGGCCACGTTCCGCGTGCGCTCTTCCGCTAAGCTGACCTGCAGGAGAACGAGCGTGGCCAGTCCCAAAAAGAGGGACAAGCGCCGGGCGCCCCACGCGACCAGGCCCGTAGACGCCGGAGCCGATGTGAGTGCAAGCTGCTCGCCATGCACCACCGCATCGGGATGAACGTCAATCCTCCCTCCGAGAGACACTAAGTGGCCGCCCACATGTGCTTCCGGGCCTACGGAGAGGTCTCCTCCCACTGCGACAACGGGTCCATCCACGGCGCCGAGCACGTAGACATCACCATCCCATGCAACAGCCTTGGTCCAATGCGCAGACTCGGGCACCCAGAGGTCGGCCCCAAAGGACGACGAAGGGGGCGTCTCGGGTGGGCGCTCGACGCGAGCTATGCGCGCCTCCAGGTGCTCAACGCGTTCATGCAAGGCGTGCATTGGGTGGTCTGTCGGTTCATGGGCGTTTGCGAGGACGCCCACCAGCAGAACGGGCAAAACGAGGCTCAATGGTGCCTCGACCGCTGCCGCAGCACCACCAGAAGCAGGCCGGTGGTCAACGCAACCCCAGGGGCCGCAATCCAAGCGTGGACTTCGATGGGGTCGTGCATCACACCGGCGGCGATGGACAGTCCACGCCCCCAAGTTGCGCCTTCAGTGAGCAGCTCTCCAGGCGACCCCAGCATCATGAAGAGCAGTCCGCTCGCTGCCAAGAGGGCCATGACCAGTACGGGAGTACGACCGCTCGGGGCTCGTCCGTCGAGATCATCTGTCGCGCGCAGAACCTGCGCCACGAGATCCTCGGGTGGCTGGATCTCCAGGTCGGATGAAACAAGCAGAGCATGCAGCTCGTCCTGAGCGAGACACAGTTGCCGACATCGCATGCAGGAGTCGAGGTGCTCTGCCACCGCGACTGCGCGTACCCCGTCAAGCTCCCCAGCATTGAATGCGGCAAGCGTCTCCGGCGAGGGGTGAGGCCCCCTCAAGCGCCCGCTTCCCGGACCCAGGCGGAACGCCGCTCACGAGACTGGGCAGCATCAAGGGCCTCAAGTGCATCCTTGAGCTTACGTCGAGCTCGGAAGAGGCGGTTCATGACAGTTCCCAGCGGTAGTCCGGTGATGGCGGAAATCTCACGGTAGAGCATACCCTCGAGGTGGTACAGCGTGATGATTTCACGGTAGATCTCGGGAAGAGTCGCCAGCGCGGCATGGACGCGGCCAGCGTCATGGCGCTTTTGGGTGATATCGAGGGGGCTCGGGGCCTGTGCGGCTACGTCTCGCTCCTGAGACTCGGAGCGCCGCTTCCGACGCCGGTGCACATCGATGCAGGTGTTCCGAGCGATGCTGAACAACCACGTTTCGAATCGGTAGGCGTCGTTGTACCGATCCATCTTGCGGAGCACCTTGAAGAAGGTGTCTTGGGTTGCATCGCGAGCGTCCTGTTCGTTCCGGGTCATCCGCATGCAGAAGCGGAAGACCATCGGCGTGAACCGCTCCACCAGCCATTGTTGTGCCTGGTGATCTCCGTCGCGAGCAGCGAGGATACGGCTTTGGTTGTCTTCAACGGGAGGCAGGACATGGAGGGACAGCGTAGATCTCCGGGATGGGTGATGCCCGCGCCGTTCGCTGCGAGCCCACAATACGTGGACACCCGGCGAACGGCGTCCAGCCATAGTGACATTTAGAGACATCCCTCGTCGGCGGCCGGGGCGGAGCACTCGACCGACGAAACCTGACAACAGGATTTGCGCCGCGCGCCGATAGCGTGCGTGTAGCGTGGCATCCGTTGCTCGGCGAGAGTGCTGGTGTGGCACAACCCGGAGTGGTAGAATTTATGGTGCCGTGGGGTCAGATGGACAAAACGCGAAAAATGCGTCGGTACGGGCGGAAGGACTACTCGCAGCTAGTGGACTTCCCGGTTGAAATTGTCGGCCGTGACGGGGTCGTTCGCAGGTAC
>CAJWOS010000526.1 GCA_913044235.1 uncultured Pseudomonadota bacterium | reverse complement strand
GGATTGGCACACAGCTGCGCTCGATGGAGCGGATCCTTGGGCGCACACTCACCGCAGACATCAACCTCTGCCTGGATGCGCCTGCAGACGCGCCTTTTGTTCGCATCGATCCTGGGATGTTCGACCAGGTGGTGCTCAACCTGGTGGTCAATGCGCGCGATGCCATGCCGACTGGTGGACAGATTCGGATCGCGGCAGGGCACGACAAAGACGGAGCCGTGTTGATCACGGTCTCCGACGACGGCATCGGAATGACCTCTGAGCAGGTTCGGCGTGCCGTGGAGCCCTTTTACACCACCAAAGCACAAGGAACCGGACTTGGGCTTGCCATGTGCTATGGCATCATCGAACAGGCCGGAGGCAGTCTGCGCCTGGACTCCAAGCCACAGGCCGGTACGCAGGTGTCCATCAAGCTCCCGGGGGCAACAGAGGCCGATCAGGAAGCGCCCGTTCGGCTCCGGAAGTCCCTCCCGAAGCTCACGGGGCTGCGGGTTCTGCTCGTGGAGGACATGCCCGCCCTTCGTCGCTTGCTGCGACGGGTCCTCCAGCGTGCGGGGGTCGATGTGGTGGAAGCCGCCGACGGGCGGCAGGCCATGGAGCAGCTCGCCACGGGTCTGGAATTCGACCTGATGGTCTCGGATGTCAGCCTTCCCTTGGTGTCTGGGCCCGAGCTCGCGCGCTTGGTGGAGCGAGATCATCCCTCACTGCCGGTCGTGCTGATGAGTGGACGAGGGATACCGCCGGAGCACGAGATCGCATCGAGTGTGCGAGAGGTCCTGGAAAAGCCCTTCAAGCCCGCTGCATTGGTTGACGCCATTGGCCGCGCAAAGGCCGGTCGCTCCGAGTGAGGCGGTCCGACGACGCTCCCGTTGTGCTTCCGGACGGAACCCGCTCCGGGCCGTGGACAGCGGGCGCACAAGGCGGGAGGCGGCGTCTCGCGAAGGCGATTGCCGGGTCTGTGCTCAAGGACCCACTGGGGGCGGCACCGATTGGGTGAGGGCCGCATGAATGCGGTCTGGAGCATCGGTGAGGATACCGGCGACGCCCATGTCGGCGAGCAGCCGTGCTTCGCCCGGGTCGTTGATGGTCCAGACCTGGATCGACAAGCCGAGCTGCCGGGCCCGTTCGATACGGGCAGGGGTGACCAGCTCGAGACCGGGGACTTGAGGGGGAATCTGCGCGAACGCCGCGGGCGGTCGGTACGTGTCGTGCTCTTCGTACCAGAGCCACTCCAGCACTTCGGCTGTCGACAGACCGGTCGCCGGAGCTTCGTCGATGGCACGGGCCGCTTCGAGTCGGTCGGTGTGGAAGCTGGCGAGAATCACTCGGGAGAGCGCATCTTCGTCGCGCAATACGTCCACCACCGTGGGAACCAGGTCGGGATGACTGCCTTTGAGCTCCAGAATGAACGGAATGTCTGGAAATGCCCGGAGTGGATCAACCAGGTGGGGAATCGTGGTTCCCTCGCCGGCGTTGAGGCTTTGGACCTCGGAGAAGGTCAGGTCGACCACCGAGCCGGTGCCCGACGTGGTGCGGTCCACCGTAGCGTCGTGCAACAGGACTGGGATCCCATCACGGGTAAGGTGCACGTCGAGCTCCAAGACAGTGGCGCCCCCAGTGATGGAGCGTTGCATGGTCTCCACCGTTTCCTCGGGGCCCAGCGCTGCCCCTCCTCGATGCGCGATGATGGCCGGACGCTCCGGCTGCTCAAGGTGGGTGAGCAGGTGGGGCGTCAGAGCGGGCGGGCTCGTAGGGGGAGCGCATGCGCAGAGTTCGAACAAGACGATGACGCGCTTCATGGAAGAACCGCAGCGGTCTGGTGGACCTGGAGGAGAAATGCCCCGGTGCCCGAAGCGGCAGTCAAGGAGAAGCGAAGCTCGGTGCCATCCGGCGACGCCCAGTTCCAGTGCTCTGGGTCGGGGCCCCCGGAAATGGGGTTTTCGGCAACGGAGGTGACCGGCACATCGCCCTCGTACAGAGTGAGTGTGAGGTCGACGGGATGGCCAAATTGATGTGCCTGCAGCAGGATGTGCGTGTGGGGGCGGTCGGTGGAGGCAGACAGCCTGAAGTCGATGGTCTCGCCGTCGGCGATCGTTCCCCAGGTGAGCGCCGTGCTTTGGTCACTCGTGCGGTCGATCGACGACAAGATGTGGGCTCCATCTCGCTGAGGAAGGGTGGAGAGAGTGGGGATATAGTCGGTGGTCCAGCCGGCGAGAATACCGGTGCATGCGCTCCCCACCGCATCGGCGGTGGAGTCGTGATCCACGGTGAGCCACAGGGTGCCGGGAGGGGCGGACACCATCAAGCCCACGTCTGGCAGCACGGGGAGACCGTGGCGGGCAAGCTGGTAGAGCGGGTCTGTGAGCAGATCGCGAGTGTGGGCCGTCGCGAGCAAAGCCGGTGCTCCGGATTCGGTGGTCACGCTCCATGTGCTCGATGGTGCACAGCCCGCCCATGGGCTGAACGACCACAGCTCCGCGGCGGCCGGTGAGCCGTCCTCGAGCGCGCCTCGCACTTCCCACGGCCACATGTCGCGGTCGCCAGAGCGGTCTGCGCGGAAGGAAAACAGCGGCCAACCTGCGATGAATGGATCGCCTCGGTAGGCATAGTGTCCATCTTCCGCAAGCCAGGCGCGCATGGCTTCGGAGCTGTCGTTGTGGGGCTCGGTCTCGAAGGGAGGTGCGCGCTCAAGGCGCAAGCTGTACGCGTGCTCGGGGCCCCCCTCGTGGAGAGAGCCTTCCAGGGAGGCCGCTGCTGGGTCTGCGGCACGAACCCCAATGAAGTAGGCGCCGGCCGCGGGGGCCTCGAATGCGACCGCCGAATCGTTTTCGGCGATGGACAGCGGCATGCCGCGGACCAGCTCGAGTGCCTCCCCGCGCTCGTTGCGAAGCTCCAGCAGCGGCGCCAGTGGGCTTGGTGGTGTGCGAAGTGCTGCCAAGGATGCCACCCAGAGCGTGTCTCCCGCATCCAGCTCAACCCGGAACCAGTCCTCGTCGCCGGGCGGATCGATGGTGTCGGACACCGTGAGTGCGGGCTCGGGGGTGGGGAGGTGGCGTGCGAGGGCAGGGGTGTCGCCGGCGTCATGGTCGGGCTCGGCAGAGTCTCCAGGCGCACCAGAGTCTGCAGGTGGCGTGGGGGCGTCGGGAATACCGGGACCAAAGCCGGTGTCCGACTGCGTCGGTAGAGCGATCGTGCGGTCTGGAGTCTTCTGCGGCGGGTCGGAGCGGCTCGAGCACGCGAGGAGTCCGAGCATGACGAGGAACGGTGCAACGCGAGAAGGATGGGTTCGTGGCACACAGGCCTCCGCGCACAGGATAGCGCGGTCTTCCATCGGTGGAGGTCGGCCATGGCGGACGACACGTCGCGGATCAGTCCGACGGCGCACTACACGGGCGCCGTCTGGAGGGCGAACGGTCTCGGCGATACCCGTCTCGACGGCGTGCTCAGCCGAACTGTGCATCGCTTCCTGTCGCCTGGCGGGCGGCTTGTTCGTCCCTTTCTGGGCGGTGCAACCCTCGATACCGCTCTCTTGCGGCGGCATCTCATCATCGACCATCTTCTTCATCGAGCGATTTGCGCCGGTGCGACTCGTGTTTTTGAGGTGCCTGCGGGCTTTTCAGCGCGTGGGCTGCGGTTTTCGTCTGCACACAGGGGTGTGCAATGGGTCGATGGCGACCTTGCGCACATGGCAGGGCTGCGGCGCGCGGCTCTCGGTCCGGAACAGCGGGTCGAGGTGATTGACCTCCTCGCCGATGACGGCCCGCACGCGCTGTCGCGGTTCCCGACTGCGGAGCCCACCGTGGTGATTGTCGAGGGGCTCTTCAACTATTTTCCAACGCCCGTGGTGGTGGACATGTGGGTGCGTGTTGCGCGCTTCTTGCAGCAGTGTCCGGTGGGTTGGCTCCTCGGAGACATCGCACTGGGGAGTCATGTACGGAATCCACTTGTGCGCCTGTTTCTGATGGCGCTTGGTGGGATTGCCAGAGGCCGCATGACCGCGCACTTCGATGGTCCCAGAGATGCGGAGTCCACGCTCCTGGCATCCGGGTTTACGGAGGCCACCCTCCACGCCCCTCAAGCGCATGCACGTGCGCTCGAGCTGCCCACGCCCGATGCTCCGGATTACCTCGCGTTGATCGAGGCGCGTGTTGGGTCTTTGGACCCCCACCATGCGATCCCGCTTACGCCGGGCTGAATCCGACGAAGCACAGAGAGGCCTCGAGGACTTCGAGCGGCTCCTGGCTCGCGAGACAGAAAGAATGGGCTCGGATTGCGGAACACTGGATTTGTGGTTCAGGGCCCCTGCATCCGGAGGGTGCAAGGAAGTGCCCCGAAACGGGAACCGGGGGATCGCGGTGGCGAGTCCGCTTGAGCGGGTTGACCACCCTGACTGACCGCGGGTCGCGCAGCGCATCCGGTCTGGAAGTGGCCGTTTTGTTTGCCTTCTGAGTGCGAGACTTGACCCCGACATGGGTATCGTCCGACCATCGGGACGCACGCTTTGGAGCACCAGTGTCTGACAACGCCATTCCGTTCGCAAAGCTCGGTATTCCGCTTGAGCTTGAGAAACGCCTCTCGCGCGATGCCCCTTCGAAGATCAAGCGCGCCATCGCGAAGGGCGCCGTGCCGATTCAGCCTGCCGCGCAGCTCGGTGCGCTGTACATCCTTGCTGGCGATCCCGACAGCAAGGTGGCGCAGGCGGCGCGGAAGGGCATGCAGGATCTCCCCACCAAAATCATCCTGAACCAGCTATCAGTGAGGACCCACCCCAAGGTGCTGGAGTTTCTCGCCGAGTTTCGAGACCCCGACCCCGCGCTCGATGAGCGCATTGCGATGTTTCGCACGGCGAACGACCGCACGGTCACGATCATCGCTCGACGCGCCCACACGGCGCTCTGCGAGTTGTTGAGTCGAAACCACGAGCGCTTGCTCGTGACCCCCGATGTCTATGTCTGCCTCCACGCCAATCCTGACTGTCCGGACTCGGCGGTTTCTCGAGCTGACTCGTTCCTCCGCATGCAGAACAGCCTGCCGGAGGTACCCGAGGTCCGTCCCTTCCTGCAGAGCTCAAGCGAAGACGATTTCGTGGGGCTAAGTGAAGACGCCCAGGTGGCCGCCAGTCCCCCACCGGCAACCGATCCGTTGGCGCCATCCGATACCAACATGGGCAATGTCGACCTTCTCGCGGAGATCGAGGCGGCCTTGCGCGGCGATGTGTCGCCGGTGCTGTCTCAACGCCACGAAGAGCGCTTGCGCATGTTCGACCTGGGGCAGGTCGATGA
>CAJWOS010000525.1 GCA_913044235.1 uncultured Pseudomonadota bacterium | reverse complement strand
TACCGCAGATTTAGTGACACGATCCCAGTACTGCATGGCGATGGAAACACCACCGCCTTCAGTTTGACGCAACTCTTAGATCAACGGAAATGGATTAATGGCGCCCATGATGGCGAGCAGAATCCAACCGCCTTCTCCCATACCCCTTGAGCAGCTGCTCAAGGGATGAGAACGCATGCGATGGTGACATCATCGTCGTAGCGATCTACCCCGGCAAACGCTTCTAGAGAAGCTCTGAGCCTCTCTACATCGTCTTTCGGATTCGTGCTGCCATCAAGCGCGGCACGCACTCGCTCCACGAACTCTGAAAATGACACCCCAAACCGCGCACTGGCGTAGGAAAACAGCGGCAGGTCGCAGCCCGGAGCCGCCGGTTCAACCGGGTCGACCCGCGCGGTGAATGACGGATGGACCACGTCATGCAGCACCAGCTCCGCCGGCTCCGAACCAGACCACCGGAGCCGCAGTCGGAACGACTCCTCCTCGTTGCATGCACGGCTCGTCGCATACAAGAGGGCCGCAAATGGCTTGTATGTGGACGGAGCCAAAACGCGCAGCATCGCCGTAGCGTCGACTTCACTGGTGATGCTGAAGTGGGGCTGGGCGAAGGTCTCGAAGAAGGCCAGATGGTGTCGGCGCGGCCAAGAACTGCGATTGATCAACGTGGGCATCAGAGCGTCAAGCCTGCGGCGACAACGCAGCCCAGGCACAAGTTCCGCTTCATGAAATCGTCCGGTATACGCGAATTCACGCCACATTCTCGTAAATGCAACTGAGTTGCGTTAACCCGACGGCGTTTCCCGAGGATCACGCGCGTGGACGTTTGGAGCGCCATAACCTGTGCACGAAGAGACCGCCTTTCGCAAGGGATTGTGGTCGGTGCGCTGGTGGCCTCTTGTGGCCTTGTCGGCGATGCCAGGGCGGCCGACCGTGCGCCAGTCCTGACCGTGCAACAGGCGCCGGAGTACCCCGCCGATGCGCCGAAAGGAGCCACGGGCACCGTTGCGGTTCGGGTCACGGTCGATTCCCAGGGCACGGTCACCGATGCCGTTGTGCTCGACGGACCACCGGTCTTTCATGCGGAGTCACTCCGCATTGCTTACCGACTCCGGTTCCAGCCCGCCAAGACAGACGGCGTCGCGGTTGTCGGCACCCAGGTGGTCCAGTTTGAGTTCGCCGACCCGCATGTCTCACAGCCCGCCCAGTCTCCAAGCGAAATTATCGTGCGGGCCGAGCGGGAAGATGGCCACGACAGCCACGCGAGGACAGTTCTCAGCGAGGAGGACCTCGAGCGCTCGGCCGGACGCACGCTCGCGGAGTCGGTGGCCGTGGTGCCCGGTGTCCAGCTCGCGCGCACGTCGGGCACATCTGCCAAGCCCATCATCCGAGGGTACGGCGAGAGAAGGCTCCTGGTGCTGCATGATGGGGTTCGTCATGAGTCGCAGAAGTGGGGGCCAGACCATGCCCCGGAGATCGACACCTTCAGTGCAGGCACCATCACGGTCGTCAAAGGTCCAGCAGGCGCTCGCTTCGGACCGGATGCTCTCGGTGGAGTGCTGCTGATCGAGCCCCCTCCCATGCGCACCGCGCCCGGTACCGGTGGGAAAGCGGTCATTCTCGGCGCAACCAACGGGCGCCGGGCCTACACCGCGCTCCGCCTCGACACGGTCTCGGCGCGCCGTCCTTCCGTCACGTACCGCCTCGAAGGCAGCTTCAACGACAGCGCCACTCTCTCGGCACCCGACTACCCACTCGGCAACACCGCAGCGCGAGAGTGGAATGCAGGAGGTGCCGTGGAGTGGCGAAAGCCGAACGCCACCCTGCGTCTGACCTACCACCACTTCGACCGCAACGCGGGAATCTTCTACGGGATCTCGCGGTCGACGCCCGCCGAATTCAAGGCCCAATACGAAGCAGGGGTACCGGTGACCGCCGACCTCTGGACGGTCGACCGGGTCGTCGATCGTCCCAGTCAGAACGTGTCCCACGACCGGGTCACCCTCCATGCCGACTTCGCCATGCCCTCCGGATGGTCCTGGCAGGCCATCTATGCCTACCAACACAACCACCGGCTCGAGTACGCCCAGGTTCGGGCGTGGTACGTCACCGGCGCCCAGTATGACTTCACACTGCGAACCCACAGCCTCGATGTAAAGGCCGAGGGGCCGCGCGTGGTGTTTGGCAAGCGTCGGTTCGATCCCGGCATCGGGATGCAAGGCAGCTTCCAAGAAAACGTGTATCGGGGATACTCGTTGATCCCCAATCACCGCTCGTTCATGGGCGGTGCGTTCGCACACGGTCGGTTCATCGGCGAGCACGGTGCGGTCACCGTCGCGTCTCGCCTCGACCAGCTTTACCGGGTCGCGTTCATCCAAGAAGAAGAATTCGAGCGGCACATCGCTCGCGAGACTCTGAAGCACTCCGACTGCCCGAACTACGAAAACGGCGAGGCATGTCCCCGCAATCTCACCGCAGGCACCATATCGGTGGGGGGGCTCTGGCACACCGTGCCCGACCTGCTCGACCTCAAGCTCGACCTGTCACGCGCCAGCCGCTTCCCCAACGCCGACGAGCTCTACCTCATCGGCGCCGCTCCGTCTCTGCCCGTCTTCGCGATTGGCGACCCTGGACTCGGCGTCGAGACAACCTGGGGGCTATCCCCCACCGCCGAGCTCTTCACATCCCTCGTCCATGCGCAACTGAGCGGGTTCGCCAACCGTGTGCAGGACTACATCTACTTTGCACCCGAGATGACCGCGTCGGGTGAGCCAGCCTTCAACGTCACCATCGCGGGTGCCTGGCCGGAATACGGCGTGCGCCCCATCGATGCGAACTTTGTTGGCGCGGATGGCTTCGTTGAGCTTGGCCCAGAGGCACTCTTCGGCTTGCGAGCACAAGGCGCCATGGTGCGCGCCACGGAAGTCTCGTCGGGGGAACACCTCGTGGGCATTCCCCCAGATCAGGCCTCCGCCATCGCCTTTTCTCGCCCCCCGACGCCAGACGCCATCGATGCGTGGGCGCTCGGGATTGAAGTGCAGCGCATCGCAACGCAATCTCGCGTTCTCGACTCCGCCGACATTCTCGAGGCGCCTGAAGGCGCAACGCTGCTGAATGCCGAGCTCACAGTCGACGCCAGCATGGGCGACCTTTCCTATCGCTTTGCGGTGCAGGGCTCGAACCTCCTGAACACCGCCTACCGCGAGTACACCAGTCTGCTTCGCTACTACGCCGACCAGCCCGGTCGGGACATCCGTGTGCGCTTGAGCACCGACTTCTAACCCCCGCATTGGAGACAACCATGCGCCTCTCTACAGTCCTCCTCCTCGGCCTTCCACTTCTCGTCGCATGTGAAGACGTCAAAGAAGACGAAGGCGAAGACGGGCATGACCACAACCATGGCCTCATCACTGCACTCGAGCTGAACTTCACCGACTCGAGCGGCTCCACCAGCACGTTCTCGTTCAGCGACCCCACCGGTGATGGTTCCAACACCACCACCGACGACATCGTCCTGACCGCTGGCGAGTCCTACGACGTGTCGATGCGCGTTCTCAACCAGCTCGAAGAGCCCGTTGAAGACGTCACCATCGAGATCGACGAGCTTGCCGAAGAGCACCAGTTCTTCTTCACCGGCACCGCTGTGTTCGGACCGGCTTCGGCTTCGCAGAGCGCCGTCGTGGAGCACACCTACAACGACGAGGACGCCAACGGGCTGCCCCTTGGTCTCGACAACGTCTTCGTTGCCTCTACTGCTGGCGAGGACACCATGTGGGTGACCCTTCGCCACATGCCGCCCGAGAGCAGTCAGGACGTAAAGGTGGAAGGTCTTGCCGAAGCGCTCAGCGCTTCCGGCGGAGACTTCTCCGTGATTGGCGGCAGCAACGACATCCAGAAAGAGTTCCTGGTGACCGTCAACTGAATGACTGACCGGCCATGCAGACCCCGCATCGGCCGGTCACCTTCAGGTGAATCTCTGCGCCGGTGAGCTCCGGGGGCAGCACCCCGCCGCGCACCGGTCGCAGCTCAACCTCCGGCAGGCACGTGATCTGCTTGCACAACACACACAAAAAGTGCGCATGGTCGTCGGCTTCTCGGTCGACATGGCTGAGGAGTTCATAGCGCCAGACTTTGTCGCCCAGGTCCATCCGCCGGAGCAGGTCGGCCGCAGTAAGATCGGCCAGGATTCGGTAGACCGATGCCCGATCAAACGACGCCTCACCGAGCGCTTCCATGACCTCTGGGTGGGACAGCGGCCGCGCGAGAATGTGCATCTGCGCGAGAATCGCCAGCCGCGGACGCGTCGCTCGGAGCCCCTTGGCTCGCAGCCGTGCCTTCATCTCTGCGTGCACAGCGGAAAGCGTCGGTGAATCCGGGGGGATGTGGTCCGTGCCCATACAACAACCTGCCGTGCTGCTCTTCAGTCGGCAAGCAAACAGGCGTCGCGGAATCGCGAAGGAACCCCTCCTAGACCAACCCTTGCCGCAGTCAAAATTCAATCACCAGCCGGACCCGAGGCGGTGTGGACCGTTGATCGGGCTGCCTCAGCACGTACGGCGGCGCACTGAGAACATCGACAAGACAGCCACGCAAGCGTGCAGACAGCGCTTCTGTCTGCAGGACCGGCTCGAGCACATGGTCGGAGACCACTCCCGTTGTGGCTTCGACTCGCGCGGTCCACCGCAGCGCCCCCGGACGACGGGTGCCCTCGAAGCATGCTGCCAGCCGGGGACTCCGTGCGGCGACCTGCATCTCGAATGACGCGAGCCACGGCAATGCGTCGGGCTCCGGCACCGGCATGCTCGGTCGGGCGCTTGTCGGCACTCGACCGCCGGGGAAGGTCGGCGTTGTGGGGCTGGAGGTACCCGTTTCGACGGTTGCCGCGCCAATACTGGGGGGTTCCGGTAGCGGCTGTGGAGGCTCCGCCTCACAGTCCACCAGGAGAAGCAAAAAGAGCAAGATCACCCCCAGCAACCACCACCGGTGGGGCGACTTCTTCCGCTCTCCCACTGACCGACGCCGTCGCTCCAGCTGCTCACGGGCGCGCAGTCGCCGTTGCTCCAGCTCGGTCCGCAGTGCGCGCACGCGCTCCTTCCGGCGCGCAGTCTTCGCGCCGCCTCGCATCGGCGGCCTCACTCCGTGATGCTCCAGCCGAAGATCAGCGCTCCAGCTTCATCATGCCACTCGATCGGGGTGAGTTCGAGCGGCACAAAAACAGATGGGGGTGGGGGCGTCACGGGAACGAATGGCCACGGAAGGGTGTCGGAAGGAGCCAGTCGAACATTG
>CAJWOS010000524.1 GCA_913044235.1 uncultured Pseudomonadota bacterium | reverse complement strand
TGGCCGTATGGCGGGAATCGCAGCGCCTGAAGAGCGCGTGATCGAAGTACTGGCCGAAATTCCCGGCTATGTGGTCGCTGCCAACAAGAACTGTCCCACCCAGACCGTCATCGCCGGCGAGACCCATGCCGTCGAGGCAGCGCAGGAAGCCTTCCGGTCGCGGGGCATCACCGTCCATCCGCTGCCCGTGAGCCATGCCTTCCACACCAGCATTGTGGCGCCGGCGAGCGGTCCCCTTCGCAAGGTGCTCAACCGGCTCGACATCCGCCCACCTCGCCGACCGATCACCACCAACGTCACCAGCAGCTGGTACCCCGAGACTCGAAGCGAGATCCTCGACCTGCTGTCGGAGCAGGTGGCCGCACCCGTGGAATGGATCGCCCAGCTGGAGCGCATGTATGCCGAGGGCGCACGTGTGTTTGTGGAGTGCGGCCCCAAGCGTGCACTCACCGGCTTCGTTTCCAGCACGCTGAAGCGTCGCCCCCACCGGGCCATCTTCACGAACCACCCGAAAGTCGGTGAGCTCGAGTCGTTCGACAACGCCCTCGCCGCTCTCGTCTCACTCGGACTCCCCGTGCGCTCCGAGCCGTTGGCAACCGACATCTTCGCGCTGTCCGAGCCTCGACGCGCATCGAGCCAGGCCATCCAGCAGCGGCTCGCCGCGCGGTCCTCGACTCCCACCACCAGCAAGAGTGATTCTGCCACTGGCTATGTCCTCGACGAGGTGCTCCGCCTGGTGGGCGAGCTCACCGGATACGCACCGGAGGAGCTGTCGGCCGACGACGAGCTCGAGGCCGACCTCGGAGTGGACACGGTGAAGCAAGCCGAGGTGGTGGCCCGGATGCGCGACCGCTTCCAGCTCGAGCACGATCCCAACTTCCGTCTCAGCCAGCTCAAGAGCCTCCGCGACCTTGCGGACTACGCCGGCCAGCGGCTGGGAGCCACCCGTCCCGCACAGCTGCCTCCCGCTCGCACCGTGGCGCACGCCCCCATCATGGTGCCGCCAAGCGCGCCGGTTCCCGCAACGGCGAGACGCTCTTCGAGGACCGCCCCTCGGAGTCCCACCGCGACCACGTCCACCACTTCAGCGGCCATTCCAGCCGGCGCACTCGCCGCGCTGGCCGAGGGTGCAGTCCGAGCCGGTCTCACCGACGGCTCTGCCGAGAACGTAGCGCAAGCCATCCTACCGGCCTTCGCCGATCTCGTGGCGTCGCTGCAGACCGCTCTATCGGCATCGATGCCCGCCCCCTCCGCTGCCACCACACCCCCCGCCGGGGCACCCACCTCGGCAGCCGCCCCGATGACTGCCGGCGCAGCAGCCTCGGTTTCCGTGGTCGCCACCGGTGCCAGCCTGGGCCTGCCGGGCGGCGATGAAGTCTTCAGCCCCGAAAACGTTCGGCGAATCCTCGCGGGTGAAAACCGCATCGAGCGCCTCACCGAAAAAGACGAAGACGACCTTCTCGCAAGGAATATCGTTCGGCTGCGCAAAGATCCGAAGACCGGGCAGGGCACCTTCGAACCCGTCGACACGCGAGACCAGCTCATTCGACTCGCGGGCATCAGTCGGGGAATCAATCCCGAGGCCTATGGCATCGACAGCCGCTTGGCCGCAGCCCTCGACATCACCTCCATCCTCGCAATCGCCGCCGGGCTCGAGGCTCTGCGAGATGCCGGGATTCCCCTGGTGGAGGTCACCCGCACTACCGGCTCCGGTCGGAAGGTCGTGGTGGGCTGGAAGCTGCCCGAGGCCTTGCGCGACGGCACCGGCGTGGTGTTCGCCAGCGCGTTCCCCGGCTACTCGAACCTGATCCGGCACATGGAGCAAAACGGCGATGACGGCGAAGGTCGCTTCGACCGGCGCTTCCTGTTCCAGGTACTGGGAATGGGCCACAGTCAGTTTGCTCAGTTCATCGGCGCTCGCGGACCCAACACCTGCGTCAACGCTGCGTGCGCAAGCACCACCCAGGCCGTGGCCATCGCCCAGGACTGGATCCGACTCGGCCGTGCGGAACGCGTGATCATCGTGGGTGCCGACGACGTCACCAACGACCAGATGCTGTCCTGGATCGGGGCGGGCTTCCTGGCAGCCGGTGCAGCGACGACAGCAGACAAGGTGGAAGACGGTGCACTGCCCTTCGATGCCCGACGCAACGGGATGATCATGGGGATGGGCGCCGTCGGACTCGTGCTCGAGCGAGAGGATGTTGCAGACAACCGAGGCATCGCCCCGATCGCACGACTGCTGGCCACCACCCTCGCCAACAGCGCGTTCCACGGCACTCGACTCGACGCTGAACACATCTCGTCCAATGTGCGCGACGTGGTGGAGCGGGCCTGCTCTGCAGCCAGTGTCACCACGGCGCAGATGGCCCGAGATGCACTCTTCATGAGCCACGAGACCTACACGCCTGCACGAGGTGGATCTGCGGCCGCGGAGATCTTCGGCCTGCGGGCCGCGTTCGGCGACGATGCCCGCCATGTGGTCGTGACCAACACCAAGGGCTTCACCGGACACCCCATGGGTGCCGGCATTGAGGACGCGATTGCCCTCAAGTCCCTTCAGCTCGAGACCATTCCACCCGTGCCCAACCTCAAGGTCCCCGACCCCGACCTGGGCGACCTCACCCTGTCGTCGGGCGGCCGTCGCTCGGTTCGGTTTGCCATTCGCCTCGCGGCCGGCTTCGGCTCACAGCTGGCGCTGGCTGTATGGGAAGCCGTGGCTCGTGGCGAACAACGCACCCATGCCGCCCGACAGCAAGCCTGGCTGCGCCGCATCACCGGCTATCAGGCACCGAGCTTCACGATCGAGAACCGCACGCTCCGGGTGGTCGAGAGCACTGTACCTGCGCCGGCTCCGGCTCCGGCAAAGGCGTCCACACCCGCAGCAACCCCACCTGCAGCGGCCCAACCATCGGTTGACCGGGATTCCATCGCGACCCTCGTGCGCAGCGTTCTCGCGGAAAAGACCGGCTATGGCGCCGACGAATTCGAAGACGAAGACGAGCTCGAGGCCGACCTTGGAATCGACACAGTCAAGCAGGCCGAAGTCCTTGCAGATCTGCGCGAAAAGATGGGTATTCCTGCCGATCAGGAGGTCTCCGCAGATGGGCCGCTCACGGTCCGAAGCCTGATCGATGCCATCGCCACCGCAAACCCTGGCAACACCCCGGCCACGGACACGTCTGCGCCGGTGGAACCCAAGGCCGAGCACGCCGAAGCGTCCGATCCAGCGACGTCGACCCCCAAGCCGGCAGCCACCCCGGCAGCGATGCCGCGCGAGGCACTCCTCAAGCTCGTTCGCAGCGTCCTTTCCGACAAGACCGGATACGACGCTGACGAGTTCGAGGAGGAAGATGAGCTCGAGGCCGACCTCGGCATCGACACCGTCAAACAAGCCGAAGTGCTCGCCGACCTGCGCGAGCAACTGGGCCTGTCCACCGACACGGAAGTCCAGGCCGATGGTCCACTCAGCCTCGGGTCTCTGACCGACGCCATCGCGAGCGCAATGGTCGCGGGTCCATCGCCGGCAGCCACCACTGCCGCGGATCCCACGCCTGCATCGGCCACCAGCACCGAGGCGACCCCACCCGCCACCCCAACCGCCACCCCCACGGCTCCCGCCAAGATGGCCGAGCAGCCTCGCCCAGCGGTCCCCGCGGCGCTCGACACCGACCTCAACGCCCTTGTCCGCTCCGTCCTCGCCGAAAAGACCGGCTACAATGCCGACGAGTTCGAAGATGAAGATGAGCTCGAGGCCGACCTCGGCATCGACACCGTGAAGCAGGCAGAGGTGCTTGCCGACCTCCGTGAACAGCTGGGAATGTCGGCCGACACCCAGGTACAGGCCGAGGGGCCCCTCACACTCGCCTCTCTGGTCGCATCCATCGAGCGCGCCCTCGTGGAAGGGCCCATCGCTGCAGAGTCGTCATCCAGCGAGGCTTCGCCGGCCCCTGCCCCGACCGAGGAGCCCGTCCCTGAAGTGGCATCCGAGCCGGCCCCAGCGGCCCCAGAGCCTGCGCCGCCCACCCCGACCGCGCCGATCCGCACTCCCTCCCGCGCTGAAGTGCTCGACCTGGTGCGCTCCTCTCTGGCTGACAAGACCGGCTACCACCCCGATGAATTCGAGGAGGAAGACGAGCTGGAAGCCGACCTCGGAATCGACACGGTAAAGCAGGCCGAGGTCGTTGCGGATCTGCGGGAGCGAATGGGCCTCCCGGCAGACGCTGCGCCGCCCACCGATGGCGCCCCCACCGTGGCCGGCCTTGCGGACGCCATGCTCACCCTACTGGCCGAAGGACCCGCGCCCGAGTCCACGCAGACCGCTCCCGCTGCCGACCATGCACAGCGACGGTCCGGCGACACACTGGTTCCGGAGTACCCTGTGCCCGAGGCGCTCCATCCGAAGGCGTTGCCGCCGAGCTTTCGGCTTCGACGCCCAGTCATGGTCCCCGCAGCGGCTGCAGCCCATCCTCGCGACCTGACCGACGAAGCTGCGGTGGTCTTGGGTGAGGGCCCCTTCGCAGACGCCCTGCGTGCCGAGCTGGACCGGCGAGGCTGCCGCGTAGACGACGCCGGCATCGCTCCCATCGCTCTGTGCTTCGACCTGAGCCATTCGGTGCTCGACACCTTCGACGCCGCCAAGCGCATGCACGCACAGCCGCCGGCCCAGTGGATCTGCGCCACGCGCCTCGGTGCCGACCCCAGCTGGGTCGACCCCGAGATCGGTCTCCAACACGGTGCCCGGGCCGGGGCCGCAAAGTCGCTCGGACGCGAGTGGGCAGACACCATCGCCCGCATCATCGACGTCGACCCACTCCTCGAAGACCCGGATGCAGCTCGCATCCTTGTCGACGAAGCCACTCGCCCCGACCCCACCACCGAGGTCTTCCTCGACGGCCGCACCCGGCAGATTGTTCGACTCGCCATCGAGGCGGTTCCGCCCATGGGCGCATCCATGACCGAAAATCCGGTCATTGTGCTGACCGGGGGCACCCGAGGCGTCACGGCACGCGTGGCCCTGGAGCTGGCCAGTCGGGGTCCCACGCGACTGGTTCTGGTGGCGCGAACAGCACCAGGAACCGAGCCCCTCGACGAGGCGCAAGCCAAGGCCAGCATCAAGGCAGAGTTCAAAGCTGCGGGAGAGCGAGCCACGCCCGCCAAGATCGAGCGGCGCCTCAAGCCGCTGCGCAAGGCTGAAGAAGCCCGACAAACCATCGAACAGCTCCGCGCACTGGGGTCGGATGTGCGGTTCGTGGCCGCCGACATGCGAGATGAGGCCAGTGT
>CAJWOS010000523.1 GCA_913044235.1 uncultured Pseudomonadota bacterium | reverse complement strand
GGCCTCGATCATCAGCCGCATCAAGATCATGAGTGGCCTCAACATCGCCGAAAAGCGGATTCCCCAAGATGGCCGGATTCGCACGAAAATGGGCGGTCGTGAGATCGACGTCCGCGTGAGCACGATGCCCGTCCAGCATGGCGAACGTGTGGTCATGCGTCTGCTCGAAAAGGGCAGCGTATTTGCCCTCGAAGGCACCGGGATGAGCGAGACCATCATCCGCCACTTCCGCAAGCTGATTCGGCAGCCACACGGCATCATTCTGGTGTGTGGCCCGACGGGCTCCGGTAAGACCACCACGCTGTACTCCGCTCTGTCGGAAATCAACTCGCCTGACAAAAACATCCTGACCATCGAAAACCCTGTTGAGTACGAGCTTCGGGGCATTGGACAGACCCAGGTAAACTCGAAGATCGACCTGACCTTCGCCAGCGTGTTGCGCGCCCACCTGCGCCAGGACCCCGACATCATCCTGGTCGGCGAGACCCGCGACAAGGAAACGGCCGAGAACGCCATCCAGGCCTCGCTCACGGGTCACCTGGTGTTCACCACAATCCACACCAACGATGCGCCATCCGCGTTCACCCGAATCATCGATATGGGCATCGAGCCCTTCCTCGTCGCATCATCGCTGATCGCAGTGCTTGCGCAGCGCCTCGTTCGCCGCCTCTGCGAAGACTGCAAGGAAGCATACGACCCCTCCGACGAGGAACTCCATGAGCTCGGCCTTGACCGTGTCTTCCTCAACGGGCGCAAGTTCCACCGCGCAGCGGGCTGTCCGGAGTGCTCCAACAAGGGCTACACCGGTCGCTGCGGCATTCACGAGCTCTTGATCGTGAGCGAGCCACTCCGTCAGAAGTGCACTTCGGGTGCCGACGCTTCTGAGCTCAAGAAAATCGCCGTCGCGGAAGGGATGAAGACCCTCCGTGACGACGGCTTGTTGAAGGTTCTGGATGGCATCACGTCGGTCGAGGAGATCCTCCGGGTCACCTCGGAAGACGCCATCGTCCTCGACTGACCTTACTCCGCACCCCTCTTCGCCCTGTGTTTCCCCGGTAGTCCCCCACCATGGCCGTTTTCGAGTACAAAGGCTTCGATGCCGCCGGCAAGTCCGTCAAGGGCGTCATCGACGCTGACTCGGCGAAGGGTGCCCGCTCGAAGCTTCGGCGGCAGCAGCTGTTCCCGACCGACGTGTGGGAGCAGACCAAGGGCAAGGCCACCCGCGGCAAGGGCCTCAATGTAGAGATCGATCTCTCGCGGTTCACCCAGCGGGTCAGCGTGAGCGATCTGTCGGCCCTCACCAGCCAGCTGTCGACCCTGATCGGTGCCGGGATCCCCATGGTCGAGGCCCTGTCTGCCCTTGTGGATCAAGTGGAAAACCCCGCGCTCAAGCCAATCCTGGTGGAGATTCGCGAGGATGTGAACCAGGGGGACTCCCTCGCGAAAGCGCTCAAGAAGCATCGCAACGTGTTTTCCGACCTCTACATCAACATGGTGGCAGCCGGAGAAAGCTCCGGCTCCCTCGACATCGTCTTGAAGCGACTCACCGACTACACCGAGGCCACGGTGAAGCTCCGCGGTGAGGTCATGAGCGCGCTGATGTACCCGGCGCTGATGGGGACTGTGTCCGTCCTCATCGTGGCCGGGATGTTCATCTTCGTCATTCCACGCGTGAGACGGATCTTCGAGAGCATGAATCAGGCGCTTCCGCTGCCCACTCGCATGCTGCTCGGCGTCTCCGACTTCCTCGTGAGCTACTGGTGGCTCGCCATCCTCGTCGTAGCGGGGATGGCCTATGGCTTCTACCGCTGGGTACGGTCGCCCGAAGGCCGCCGGAAGTGGCACCAGCTGCTCCTTGTCATGCCCATTTTCGGCCGTGTAAACCGACTCGTCGCGGTCAGTCGCTTCTGTCGAACCATCTCTACGCTGCTCGACTCCGGCGTGCCCATCCTGTCCGCCATCGCCATCGTCAAGACGGTTGTGGGCAACGACATCATCGCCGATGCCGTGGGCAAGGTAGGCGAGAACGTGCGCGAGGGTCAGTCCATCGCCGGCCCCCTCAAGGCCTCCGGACAGTTCCCCCCGATGGTCACCCACATGATCACCATCGGCGAAAAGACCGGAGAGCTCGAGGCCATGCTCGGCAAGGTCGCAGACTCCTACGACCAGCAGGTGGAAAACACCCTACGCGGAATGACCAGCCTGCTCGAACCCCTTCTCATTGTTGTCCTCGGCGGCGTGGTGGCCTTCATCGCCCTGTCGCTCATTCTTCCTATGCTCCAAATGTCGGCTGTTGCCTGACACCGAGTCCTCGGTGCGTAGTCGACCAACCCAGGAGGTCGTGATGACCCGTCTTCCCCCCGCCGCCCGAACCCGCCTTTCCGGGGCTCCTTCCGCGCGCCGCCGCGAAAAGGGCCTCACTCTGGTTGAAATCATGGTTGTGATGGCAATCCTTGGCACCATCATGGCGATCGTTGCGGTCAACGTCATCGCGCAGTTGGATGAAGCAAACGTGGAGGCCACCAAGCTTCAGATGGGCCGCCTCGGTGGCAACCTCGACCTGTATGCCTCGAAAAAGAAGGGCAAGTACCCATCCACCGCCGATGGACTCGACGTTGCGTCGAAGTACTTCCAGGATGGTCGGATTCCCACCGATGCCTTCGGCAACGACTTCCAATACTTCGCGCCTGCGACCAACTGCGACAAGCCCTACGAGCTCATCTCGTACGGAAAGGACGGAGAGCAGGGCGGGGAAGATGCCAACGCAGACATCTCCACCTGTGACGTAGACGAGTAGTCCCCTACCCTGCTCCACTTCTGAGGTCGTTCTTCGTGCCTTCCGCTCCGCCCGCTCTTCGACGAGGCCTCACACTGATTGAGATCCTCGTAACGATGGCCATTATCGGCGTACTGGCACTCGTGGCTTTGCCCACGATGAATGGAATCCTCGACGTGCAGCAAAGAGCCGCAGCCCGCGAGCTCGCCCAGACTTACATCCTGTTGGTCGACGAAGCGAAGCTCCGCAACGTCTCTTTCCGCGTTCGCTACAACCTCGACCGAAACACCTGGAAGGTGGAGCTCGGCGATCCGGACACACTGGTGTACGGCGACCCCGAGTCCCGAAAGGAAGCCGAGGAGAAGCTCGCCGAGCAGATGGCACGCTACACAGAGCGCGAAAAAGAAGAAGCTGCCAGCAATGGCGGCGCTCTAGATCTGCGTGGACTGGGGGGGTTTTCCTTTGGTGGCGACGAAGACGCAGCCGAGCAGGAGCGCGTCGAGAAAAGCCAGACCTGGGAGGGACTCGACGATCCGATGTTCACCACCGAGCAGTCGCTCCCCTACAACGCAGTGCTTCACTACGTCTGGACCCCCCAGTACGGTGAAGAGGGAGCTCGCGCGACCGAAGACGGCCCACCCGACGACCCTGAAGAAGATGCCATCGCCTACACCTACATCTTTCCCGATGGATCTGCGGAACACACCGTGGTGCGGATCATTACGCCCGGCGACGAGGAGGACGGCTGGTCGATCGAGGTGGAGCCTCTGACCGGTGCCGTGTCCATCCACGGCGACATCGTGGATCCCCAAGACAGCCTTTCCTGGCTTCCTGAAGAAGGGCCAGACCTCCAATGAACCACTTTGTGCGCCATCACTGGAACCGCCTGCGCGAGCGTCATGCTGCGCATCAGCGCGCGGTACCCGGTGCAAGAGGAGCACGGCATGGATTCACGCTCCTCGAAGTGGTCATCGCCATTGGGATTCTCTCGGTCACGCTTCTGGTTCTTGTGCAGTCCCAAGCCTCCGCCGTCTTCATGACGGTAGACGGGCGCAAAGTCTCCACGGCGACCATGCTGGCCGACGAAAAGATGCAGGAAGTCATCCTCACGCTTGAGCGCGAAGGCTGGACCTCCCAAGATATTGAGGAGGAAGGAGACTTCGAGGAATATGGCGCAGAGGATTTCCGTGGAGAAGACGCCAACGTCGAGGCCGAGCTCGAAGACTTCAAGTGGGCGTACACCGTTCGCCGGATCGAGCTGAACATCCCTACCGATCTCTCCGGTACCGCCGACACCCTCGCCGAAGGCGGGGGGCTTGGCGATCAGGCGCAGGAAGAGGGCCTCGGAGACATGGGACTCGACCTTTCAATGATTCCGGGCTTCTCGCCAGACATGCTGATGGACCAACTCTCCGGCTTCATGCGCGAAGTGCGGGTACGGGTCTGGTGGGGAGAGAACGAGGAAGGCGAAGACCAGGTGGAGTTTGTACACCACGTGATCAATCCCACCGGCGTGGTCACCAGCATGGACGATGATGGCTCCAACGGCGGTGGCGCAGGTGGCGCAGGTGGCGCAGGTGGCGGTGGCGGTGGCGGTGGCGGCCGGGGCGGCGGTGCGCCGGGCGGGAGAAGGCGATGATGCGTTCCACCGAACGATCAGGCTTCACACTGATGGAGCTGATGGTCGCCCTGGCCGTGCTGGCAATGATCAGCGCCTTCACGTTCCAGACCTTGAGCGGCACCCTCAATGCTCGCGACCATCTTGCCTTTGACGACGTGCTCGAGAAGACCGCTCGCACCACACTCGGCCGCATCCGCCGAGAAGTATCCCTCGCCTTTCTGACACCAAGCCTGACAGCATTGAACTCGTATCGAACGGTGTTCGTGGGAAAAGATGATGGCGAGACCGACCAAATCTGGTTCGCCACTCGCTCCCATCGGCGCACACTCGCAGGCGCCAGAGAGAGCGACCAGACAGAGATTACGATCTGGTGCGACGACGATCCGGAGCATCGCAACCGATACGTCCTCCTCCATCGCGAGGCCGAACGCATCGACCACCTGCCAGACAAGAACGGCGCTATCATGCCGCTCGCGCGTAACGTCACCCGCTTCGACCTTCGGTACCTCGACCATATGAACGGCGAGTGGCAAGACGAGTGGGACACCCAGGGCGGTGAGACGCCCAACCGCCTTCCCAGGGCCGTACAGGTGGTCCTGACTTTGCTGGCCGAAGACCCCGCTGACGAGGAAGTCCTTGTCGAGCGCTCTTATCTTTCGACCATCATCGTCGAGACGGCTCCGCGACTGCAGCCAAGCGCCACTTCGGGTGGCAATGGCAACACGTTCAACCCCACCGGACTGGGTTTCTGATGACGATCCTCGCGAAATTCCGGTGGCTGTGGCGGGAGCTCACGCTGCCACGCTCACTCGCCGGCGTTGCGCGTGCTCGCCACGAGCGCCGAGGCATCGCCATCCTCGTGGTGATCTCAGCACTGATGATCATCAC
>CAJWOS010000522.1 GCA_913044235.1 uncultured Pseudomonadota bacterium | reverse complement strand
TGGTGCCCATGGGCACCTTGACCCGCACAGTGCCATCGGGCGTAGGGACTTCAATGGAGCCACCGCGAATCGCCTCCGACACGGTGATAGGCACTTCCAGGTAGAGATGATCACCGCGAACCTCGAGGTGGTCATGCGACCGAACCTGGATCGTAAGCTTGAGATCGCCGGCAGGACCACCCGGCAGGCCTGCGCCCCCCTTTCCCCGGAGTCGCACGGTGCCACCGTCGCGAATGCCGGCAGGAATCGAAAACTTCAGGCTCTCCTGGGTCTCTCGGTTGCCTTCCCCCAAACGGGTATACGAGACGGTTTGCTTCGCACCCGTGACCAGGTCGACGAGGGGCACCTGGATGGTGACCTCCACATCCGGTCCTTTCGACGAGCGACGCCCTTGGAAGCCGGCCGGTCGCCGCCGACGCCCTCCAGCGCCGAACATCGAGCCAAGAAGGTCATCCATCCCCATGCCAGGCCCGCCGCCTCCGAAGCCACCGGGGAAGCCCCCCGGAAAGCCGCCCCGACCGCGAAAGCCACCGGCCCCCTGCCACGCCCGCGCCTTGCCCGCATCGAAGCCCGGCTTCGTGGACATTTCACCGAACTCGTCCCAGAGCTTCCGCTTTTCGGGATCGCCGATGACTTCGTGTGCCTCGTTGATCTGCTTGAACCGATCCGCTGCACCCGCACTCTTGTTGAGATCGGGATGAAACTTCCGAGCCAGTTCTTTGTACCGCTTGCGGATGGTGTCGGTGTCGGCGCTCTTGGGCACGCCCAGCACAGAATATGGGTCACGCATGGCGCTCCCTCCTCCGAGCCCACCTAAACACAGAACCGGGAGGCGTCACCACCCGGACGCGATCCGCTCGGAGTTCACGGGCTGTGCGCGGTGAGCGTCTCGGCCGCTTCTAGCAGCATGGGCACGGTCGACGGTCCGAGGGAGTTGGTCTCCTCGTAGTGGTCGCCATCGGCCTCCGAGATGTATGGCTGGGTGGGATGCAACACATAGTTGTAAGACGGAACAAAATAGCCCAGCTCGTCGTTGCCCAAGCCCAGGATCCAGTTGAAGTCACCCGCCATGCGCTCCTTGAGGAAGGGCCCCTGCGGCGCTGCAGTGAGATCGGGGGGCGCCGGATTCGACGGGTCGACAAACTCCACCATCGACGAGCGCACGCGACTGCCGTCGTAGCCACCGATGGCAAGCTCCGGGGTGAGCTCCCCTGGGATGGTCAACAGGCGCAGCGGGCCCACGGTCACCAAGTTCAGTTCCGTCTCGATGAGGGGCATGTTGTTGTCGTCGAACGGTCGAGTGTCGTCGTAGCCGAACATGTCACGCTCGAAGACTTCCATGAGAAACAAGGCCTGGAAGCCGAAGTTCTCGATGGGCAGATCGACGCGAAGCACACCGAAAGAGACGCGAGCGTCGGCGACCGCCACTCCCGTCTCGAGTGCATCGAGGGCCAGCCCGCCAATGATGTCTCCCAAAGCGCGTGCCTTTTCGAAGCTTGCATCGGCATGGTCGACGCCGTCCCAGTCTGTGACCGTGACGCCAAGGGGCGTCATGAGCCCACCGACCGCACCCTGTAGGTATACAGTGACGCCACCGCGTCCCGACTGGGTTCGAGACGCATAATCGAGGCCGTTTTCGACCGTATCCCGCAGTGCCCAGGGGAAGTCGGCGGTGAGCTCCAGGTTGCGACTGTCGAGCACTTCGGGGTGGTTGCCCCAGTTCACGAGCGTGGCCACGGTCTGACCACTGCTGTCGATGAAGGCTGCAGCACCAACCTCCTCGTCGATGATCACCGGATCACGGCTGTCTCGAACCGTGTTGAAGGTGCCCTTGTCACCAAAAGGCGCAGCGCTGTCTGCCACACCCACCACCATCGACACATCCGTTCGAGCCGACTCCGCCGCCAAGACGGCTTCGACCGCCCCGTCGATAATCTGCACCATGTATCGCTCGTCGACCCCTCGCTCACCGAAGCGACGCCCCCACTGTCCCATGGTATCCGGGGCCTCGTGGTTATGGGTAGCCTGCACGATCACGAGGTCAACCGAGCTGCCCGCAGCGGCCACGGCATCACGGATGATCATCGCGTCGTCGAAAAACCACCCGACCACATCGAGGGTCACAATGGCAACGCTAGTATCGCCCGATTCCATCACGACAGCCCGTGCCTCGATGGCATCGTGCACCGATGCCATGGCTCGGCCGTTGCCGAACCCGGCGATCCAGAGCGCCTGGAATGCTCCATCAGCCTCGCCATCATCGGGACCGGCATATCCCTCGTCGCTCGGACACATCCGGTCGCATCCGCAGTCGTAGAAGACGTCGGTGCTGGGGTCGTACTCGCTGTTTCCGTCGAGGTCGTCCCACGTCTCCCAGCACTCCGGCGAGACGTCGACCACAGCCGCACCCACCCGCAAGGCGCCGGTGTTGGACGCGCACCCGTCCGTCCCGGGACAGGCACGGTCCAACATCGAATAGTCCGGTCCGTCCGCGCCTTCCTTGGGCGACTCGCCGCACGCGACCCCCATGAAGAGGCCTCCAACCATCCAAAATCCACGATGTGGCACAGCTGCCTCCAACCACCTATCGAGCGCATCATTTCCGCAGCGCGCCCGCGGAGTCGGGACCGGTGCCGCTCGACGCCACCACCGCCTCGCGGGCAACCGGAGCCGCGTAACGCTGCGATGGGTCGATGTCGTCAACGAGTTGGTCTGGTCGGGGCCACGATACAGCGGCGTCCCGAGCGCGGGATCACTCGCCGAACAGCGCTTCGCAGTCTTCCAGGACCTGCGCCGGATGGGTCCCGATCGAGCTCACGTCGTATTCAAGGACGTGGTTGCCCTCAGCATCGAGGATAACCGTGATCCGATCGGCAAAGCGAGCACTGGATGAGGAAGCCGCGCCATAGGTCAGCGCCAAAGTGCGGTCGTCATCCGTCCACAGCTCGAACTGGAAGCCCTCATCGGCCGCCCAGGCCGAAGTGGTGGAAATCGGGCTAAACGAGACGCCGACAATGTTGACGCCCAGTGCAGTGAAGTCATCGTAGAGGTCGCGGTACCCGCAACCCTCGACCGTTCAACCCGCGGTGGCGGCGGCCGGGTAAAACCACATGACCGTGGGATGACCGAGGAGGTCTTCCCGGGCGCGTCCGGTGCCGTCGTAGTTGGTCGCTGAAAACTCGGGGAGCTCGGCGGGATCGGATGGTACCCGGCCATTGAGCGCCACGGTGCCATCATCTCCACCCTCGGCGCTGCCGTCATCGCCGCCACCGTCGTCGCCCGACCCCGAGGTGTCACCACCGTCGTCGCCGCCGCCTGTCGCGCCATCACCACCGCCGTCACCGCCATCGCCGCCTGTCGCGTCATCACCACCGCCGACATCGCCAGTGGCGTCATCGCCCCCATCGTCTGCGGCATCGCCGCCCGTCGCGGTGGCACTCGACGAGTCGTCGTCCGCCTTGTCCGACGAGCCGCAGCCAGCGAGGCATAGCGCGAGTAGGGCCCACAATCGGGTCGGTGGAGTGTTGTTCATGCGCCCTCCGGGGCCCAAACTCCTTACCATGCTCGATGCGTCTCGCCGCATCTGAAATCCAACAGACCCGTCATTCCTCACGCCGGCTCGCACGTCCCGGTCCCGTTAGCGGCCCCGCCGGCTCGCACTCCAGCGGGCCGAACACTCTCCCCGGACGTTCCCCATGGCCAAGCCAAGCCAGCCGTCACCCCCGAGAACGCTCCGCCGCGTTTGCGTCTACTGCGGCTCCTCGAACCACATTCACGAACGCTACCGCGAAGCGGCCCGGGCCATGGGGAACACGCTTGTGGAGCGAGGCATCGAGTTGGTGTTCGGCGGCGGTCGTGTGGGCCTGATGGGCGAGATCGCAGACACCGTCCTCAAGGCCGGCGGCACGGTCCACGGGGTGATTCCGCAGAAGCTGCTTGACCTCGAAGTGGGCCACGAAGGATGCACAGAGCTGTTTGTGGTCGAGGGGATGCATGCCAGAAAGATGAAGATGATGGAGCTATCCGATGCCTTCATCGCCATGCCCGGCGGCTACGGCACGATGGAGGAGCTGTTTGAGGTCACCACCTGGACGCAGCTCGAGTACCAAAGCAAGCCGGTCGGGGTGCTCAACGTGGACGGCTACTACGACGGCTTGTTGGGCTGGATCGAGCATGCCTATGCACAGGGGTTCATCCGCGACCTCCATCGAGACCTCATCGTCCATCACACGGACCCCGCAGCCCTGCTCGATGGCCTCTCCCAGGCCGAGCTTCCCGGCGTGGCGCGATGGATTGACAAAGTCTGAGCCTACGCTCGGTACGCAAAGCTCCTGCAGCGGGCTACGGCCTTCCAGACCCGCGGCATGGAGATGGGATGCGTCAGTACAGTCTCGCTGGATGGCTGGTTCTGGTGGGCTGCGGCCCTCCCGATATGGGAAATGAAAAGATCTGGGTGGGGCCGAGCGGAGGCGGTCTCGACGACACCATCGAAACGCCAGCGGGCACCACAGAAGACCCCGAAGACGGGGACTCTGGAAGTAGCGACACGGGCGCCCCGGAGACCGGCGATGGACTCGAGCTCGGCCTCGATCCCAACTGTTCGCCCTTTACGATGGCAGACGACTGCATGACGCCATGGCCCAGCGTGTTCCACACCGTCGAAGACCCGACCTCTCCCACGGGTCTTCGTCTGAACTACAGCCGCGACAACTTCTACAGTCCGGATGGAGTGCTGCCCGTTGACCCCGCCATGTTCAACTTCGCAGATGGGGTGAGTCCCGTCACGCCAATCCTGGTGAACTTCGGTCGAGACATCAACCCGGACCAGCTCTGGGGCCCCCTCGATGCCGACGACAGCCTACTCGACAACGTGCCCATCGTATTGGTCGACATCGACACCGGAGAGCGGGTGCCCCTGCTCACCGAGATGGACCGCAATCAGCGCGACATGGGATACGATGGCCGACATGCTCTCGTGATTCGACCGATGGCACCGCTGCGCATGGGCGCCCGGTACGCCGTGGGCTTGTCCACTACTCTCACCGATACCGAAGGGTCTCCCCTCACCGTCTCGCCTGCCTTTGCAGCCATCCGCGATGGCGTGATCACCACCGACGCTCGGCTCGAGGCGGCCCGGTCCCGGTACGAGGCAGTCTTTTCGGCCCTTGATGGCGCTGGACTCGCACGAGCCGACCTCCTCGTGGCTTGGGAGCTTCCGGTCGCATCCGAGTCGCAAGTTCTGGGTCCCATCGAGTCCATGATGGCCGTGGCAGACATCGAGAATGCCGCCG
>CAJWOS010000521.1 GCA_913044235.1 uncultured Pseudomonadota bacterium | reverse complement strand
ACACGGAGCTTGCCCTCTTCCACCTTGCAGTCGATGGTAATGCATCCATAGTCGGGGGTGGCCTGTGCTGCGTTGAGCAGCAGATTCCAGATCACCTGCCGAAATCGAGCGCCATCCATCGTCACATCTGGAAGGCGGGAAGCCCGGGCTCGAAGCACGCGACGCCCCTGGTACCGAGGGTCGTTGCGAAATGCGGTGGAGACATCGCCAATGATGTCTCCAGGGTTGACCACATCAAGACTGAGCCGGACCGGGCGCGCGCTGTCGAGAAACTCGTCTACCAGTTCGTTGAGCCGCTTGACTTCTCGCAGGACGATGTCGTGGAGGGGGCTGCGTCCTTCGTCTCGCAACAACTGGACCGACCCAGACAAGCTCGCCAGCGGATTGCGAATCTCATGGGCGAGGCCGGCGGCCAGTCGCCCGACGGCAGAGAGGCGTTCCTTGCGGGCCACCACTGCTTCCATTTCACGCAGGCGAGTGACATCTTCGATGAAGACCACACTGCCACCATCGGCCAGCGCGGAGCGGCTGCAGAGCAGCGAGCGCATTCCGGTCTCGCTCTGGTACAGCTCCTCCCACGATGACCCGTTGACCGACAACACCGACTCGACCTGCCGGCTCACCACCCCACCCAGCAAGCGCAGAGCGGCCGGATTTTGGCTCTCCACCCGATCCGACCCGTCAAGGACCAGCACGCCCGCATCGACCTGTTCGAGAATCAGGTCGTGCCTCGCGCGCAACACCTCGGTCTCCGCCACCTGCCGTGCCAGTGCGCGCCGAGCGGCTCGAAGGTTGCCACTCAGCACCGACGACAGCATCCCGACCAGAAGGAATGCAAACACCTGGAGCAAGATCTGGCTGTAGCTCAGCAGCAGATCATCTCCCATGATCGCCGAGAGCCCTGGAAGCCCGTAGGTCGCGAGCAGACCCATGTAGAGCACGAGGTCGATTCCCGCGACCACCACGGCGCCACGGCCTGGAAGGACGAATGTGGCAGCGATGACGTTCAGGAAGAAGAGCGGAAACAACGGACTGACCGGACCACCGGTCATTGACACCAGCGTGCTGGCGAAGAAGCCATCGATGGTGACCTGCGTCCAGCCAAACCACGCAGTGCGTGCGTACCGACGCACAGCAGCGGCGCTGACCCCCATCGCAAGGAACATGAGCGCCGCAAGAGCAAATGGCCCCGAGAGCTCCTCTCGCACCGATGGGCGGTCCATCAATGTGCGCAGCGACAGCGCGAGCAAGCCCAGGCCAATGAGCAGCCGAACCAGGATGTATACGGAAAGCACCCGCTCGCTACGCTCAGCCTCCGACGGAGACACCCGTCGAGGCGAGCGACCTGTCGACATCGAGTTCGTCTGCGAGCTTGGCGGGCGGGCTGCGCCCACCGAGGTCCGCTTGGTGCTCAAATGCCAGATGCCATTGTGAAGATGGGCATGTACATCGCGATGACGAGACCACCGATGATGGTGCCGAGGAACACGATGATGATGGGCTCCATCATCGACGTGAGGTTTTCCACCGCCTGGTCCACTTCGTCTTCGTAGAAGTCCGCAACCTTCCCGAGCATCACGTCGAGGGCGCCGGTCGCTTCACCAACCGCGATCATCTGGCAGACCATCTCGGGGAACACTCCGGCCTCAGAGAGGGGCTCCGCGATGGTTCGACCTTCGGAGATCGCTTCGCGTACATTGTTCACAGCGATTTCAATCACCTTGTTTCCAGCGGTCCGACCGCAGATATCGAGGGCTTCAAGGATGGGCACCCCCGAAGCAATCATCGTGCCGAGCGTACGGCAGAAGCGCGCAACTGCTGTCTTGATGAGCAGGTCCCCAAATACCGGCAGCTTCAGCATCAGGCTGTCGATCAGAATCTCGCCGCGCTTGGTCTTGTAGAACTGACGCAACGAGAAGCCGCCCACCACAATTCCCACCACAATGTAGAGGAAGTTGGCCTGCAACCACTTCGACAGGTCGATCACGAACTGGGTGGGCGCGGGCAGGGCCTGCCCGAACTCCGCAAACATTTCCTCGAACGTGGGGACGACCTTGAGCAGGAGCAGGGCCACAACTGCCAGCGAGACCAGCATAACGATGACCGGGTACATCATCGCGCCCTTGATCTGGCGCTTCAGCTTGTCAGCCTTTTCGAGATACTGAGCCAGTCGGTTCAGGATCGTGTCGAGAATACCCCCGACTTCACCGGCGGCAATCATGTTGCGGAAGAGGTCGTCGAACGTGTCGGGGAACTTGCCGAGTGCATCGGCGAAGGTGGTCCCGGACTCTACGTTTTCCTTGATCGCGACCAACTGCTTTCGGAAGGTGGGATTCGGAGCCTGCTTTGACTGGATCTCCAGACACTGCACGAGTGGCAGCCCCGAGTCGATCATGGTCGCGAACTGCCGCGTGAAAATGACGAGGTCTTTCGTGCCGACGCCCGGCTGGAGGAACTCCGGCATCTTCAGCTCGACAGAGCCGAGGCCACCGCCCTTCGCCTTCACCGAAGTCGCCGCGATCTGACGCTGTCGCAGCATGCTGCGGGCGGCGTCCATGTTCGAGGCCTCGATTTCACCTCTGCGCACTTCACCAGATGTGGTGCGACCTTCGTACGCAAAAACAGGCATGTTGGACTCCGACGTCCAGGGTACCCGGACATTCTACCGCTGCTGCGCCGTACGATACAACATCGGGCGCGCTTTCGGGCGCTGGGAAACGGACTGTTTCAGTCAGGTGCGGTCACCCGAACCACCTCTTCCACCGACGTCATTCCTTCCCCGATTTTTTGGATGCCCGACATCCGTAGGGTCTTCATGCCCTGACGGATCGCCTCGCGCTTCAGCTCAAGGGTCGAAGCGCCGTTCAGCACGAACTCCCCAATTTCATCGTTGAAGAACATGATCTCGTACAGGCCGATGCGGCCCTTGTACCCTGTGTTGTTGCAGGTTCCGCAGCCCTTGCCCCGATAGACTTGGTAGTCGTCGAGCTGCTCCGCCGGAACCCCAAGGTCGATCAAGACCTGACGCGGCACATCGATCGGTTCTCGGCAATCCTTGCAGATCTTCCGCGCGAGACGCTGCGCTCCGATGAGGTTGACGGAGCTCGCCACGAGGAACGGCTCAATCCCCATGTTGAGCATTCGGCTGACCGAGCTCGGCGCATCATTCGTGTGCAACGTCGAGAGCACAAGGTGGCCGGTCAGTGCAGCCTTGACCGCGATCTCGGCCGTCTCGAAGTCTCGAATCTCCCCGACCATGATGATGTCGGGGTCTTGCCGGAGGAAGGACCGCAGCGAGCTCGCGAAGTTCAGCCCGATGTCGTCGTGCATCTGCACCTGGTTGATACCGAAGAGGTTGAACTCGACGGGGTCTTCGGCGGTACAAATGTTCGTGGTGGTCTTATTGAGCTCCGAGAGCGTGGAGTACAACGTGGTGGTCTTGCCCGACCCCGTCGGCCCCGTGATCAGAATCATGCCGAACGGCTTGGCAATCATCTCCTTGTACTGCGCCAGCACCTTGGACTCGAAGCCGAGCTTGGTCATGTCGAGCTGAAGGTTCGACTTGTCGAGCAGGCGGAGGACGATCTTCTCCCCCCACAGAACCGGGAGCACCGACACGCGGAAGTCCATTTCCTTGCCACGCCCGAGCTTCATCTTGATGCGGCCATCCTGCGGGAGACGACGCTCGGCGATGTCAAGGTTCGACATGATCTTGAAGCGTGAGATGATGGCGTTTTTCAGCTTCAGCGGAGGCTTCATCACCTCGTAGAGCACACCGTCGATCCGGTACCGAATCCGCATCGACTTTTCGTAGGGCTCCACGTGGATGTCGGATGCATTCTTCCGAATGGCGTCGAGTAGGATCAGGTTGACCAGCTTCACAACAGGAGCATCGCCGGCGGACTTTTCCAGGTCGAGGACGTTGATGTCCTCTTCCTCGTCCTGCTCGAAGTCGAACTCCTCGTCGTCGGCGTCGAAGTCCATCATGACTTCGTCGAACGAGACATTCGAAGTGTAGTACTGCTCGATGGCGTCGGCGATGGCCTGCTCGGAGGCCACAACGACTTCGATGTGGAACTTGGTGATGAACTTGATGTCGTCGATGGCGAAGATGTTGGACGGGTCGGCCATCGCGACGATCAAGGTGCTGCCCGAGCGGTTGACGGGAACCACCTGGTGCCGGGTGACCACTTCCTTCGGCAGCAGCTTCAGGACGTCGGGATCCAGCTCAATGTCGGAGAGGTTGACGCTGGGAACGCCGTACTGCTTCGACAGGAACGACGTGAGTTCGTTCTCGTCGATGTAGCCCAGCTTGGTGAGCTCGTGGCCGAGACGCCCTCCCGAACCGCGCTGCGAGTCGACCGCGCGCCGGAGCTGGAGAGGAGTAATGAGCTGTTCTTTGACCAGCAGCTCGCCCAAGCGACTGTTGTCGTCTGCCATGTAAACGCCTCGTACGAGTCAGTGGTTGGCTGAGCGCGGATGGTACCTCATGCGCGGGCCGGAGTGGGGCTCGTTGCACGACCTGGCGCGAGAGAGTCCCTCCTGCTCTACGGATCCGCTGTTTTCTCAAGAGAGTCCGAGCCGACGTAGCCAATCGCGCGAAGTTGCTCCTCGACCTCCGCTGAAAGCTCCACCTGCCCCGTATTGGTGGCGACGGGGAATGCACCTCGCGCGCGCGCCATCAAAGCAGCATGCCGCTCTGGATGCTGTTCCGCCACATCCTGTTGGGCCCCTCGATCGACGGAGAGGTCATACAAATGGGAGGTGCTCGTGGGACTGAATGCCACAGCCCACATTCCCTCGCGGTACCAGAACCAGTCGTGCAGAAAGCGACCACCAATGGCCCCTGCGGGCTCGGGATGGTGCCACGCAGCGGCTTGGATTGGCACGCTTCGAGGCTCCCCCCGCACTGCTGGCAAGACTGTGGAACCCGAAGCCTCCAGGCCCGCAAGCGCGAGTAGAGTGCCGGGCACATCCTGCAACTGAACCGGTACATCCACGGTTGAACCCGCGGGGAGACCGGGGCCCACCAGCACCAAGGGCACGTCGGTGACCTGGGGCCACACGGTCTGGCCATGCTCGAGGAGGCCATGTTCACCAAGGTATTCGCCATGATCTGAAGTGACTGCAACGATCCCAAGGGGCCGATGCCGTTGCCATGTCGTGAGCACCCGATTGAGGCAGTAGTCGGCGAGAGACACATCCGCCTGGTACAGGTCGCGGATCAGTGCACGGTCAGCCGTCGTGGGGCGCAGATCACCGCGCATGATGGCTTGAAAACCACTCGGTCCATCGGCATGGGCCGGCCGGTA
>CAJWOS010000520.1 GCA_913044235.1 uncultured Pseudomonadota bacterium | reverse complement strand
GCTCGGGTGGCGGATCGGGCAGCGATAGCGGCGGGTCGGATAATGGAGACGAAGAAGAGGAAGCGCCTCCCGCCCTTCCGGCAGAGGGTGGATGGGCGCTCGACGGCTTGGCCTTGGTGCGCGACGACTGTGGTGTGGCCGACTATCAGGACCCGGAGGGGTTCATTGCCGAGGCGTACACCGTGGCACACGTGGACGGCAGCACATTCTCCCTCGCTGCAGACGGGGCGGCGCCGGGTGACTGTGCGGTGGGCGGAGGCAGCAGATTCACCTGCGCATCGGCCCAGGCGCGTCAAGATCTTTCCAGCTACGGCATCAATGCAGACATGGTGATCGACACCGAGTTTTCCGGCATATTTTCATCGGATTTTCTCACCATGGAGGGCACGACAGACGTGGTGGTGAACTGTGATGGCGACTGCTGGCTGGTCGAGCTGGTGTTGGACTTCCCCTGTGACATGGCGATCGACATGGACTTGGTGGCCGACTGAACGGCTTGGGGTTGATGCCGCCCAGCGCAGGCGACAACGGCTCGATGCACGCCTGTGCGGGCCACCGGGCCCGTAGGCAGTGCGCTGGATCGGTCGTGTCAAGGCCCTGCTTAGCGATACAGACCGCATCGGGTGAAGAATTGTCGGTCGCGTCGGGTACCATGGTGGCATGACCATCTGGCGCAATTGCTCTTCCTGCAAAAAACCCATCCTGCACTCCGCCCAACACTGGGTATGCAGTGTGTCTACCTGCAACCGGGCACGATCCCCTTTTGCGTTTTGCAGCGTGCGATGCTGGGATGCACACGTGCCGATCATGAACCACCGAAATGCCTGGGCCATTGAACGGCGAGCCCCCCCTCTGAAGACGGCCGAAGCCATGCCACCGCCAAAGAGCACGGGTCGCCGTCGGGTTGCACGGTCTGCGCCGCGTCAGACGGAGCCGCTGGACGAAGAGATCTTGATCGTGGCGTCTCGCCTCAAGGCCTACATCAACCGCAAGGGCGGAGGGATGAACACATCCGCCGACGTCCTCCCGATCCTTTCCGACATCGTTCGGGAAGCCTCACTCGACGCCATCGATGCCGCTCGGGCCGACGGACGCAAGACGGTCAAGGCGAGGGACTTCAAGCGCCGTCGGTAAGCGGTCGATTTCGACCCGGCGCATCAGCTCTACCTCCAAGCCGTAGTGATCGGACATGTGGCAGCCTTCGCGTAGGCGCTGCGTGCCGAATCGCGCAGTCGACATCGCGATCCAGCGGCGTGCAGGATCGCGCAGCAACACGCGGTCGATCCGTTGCCGCTGGTCTCCGCGGAGGCGGCGGTAGGGATTGGTCACTCCGTCGACGGTAAAACCCGCATCGGTCGGATGCTGTGCGGTCCACACATCGACCCAGGGCGCCAGCGTCGGGGCGTCTGGGTCTGTGTCGTCGAAGTTGAAGTCCCCCACTAGAAGTGCGCTGTCTGCGGAGGTCATCCACTCGGTGCACTGGGCCAGCTGGCGCCGCCTCGCGTGGCCGAAGGGCGCGGTGCTCTCCAAGTGCACAGTGCCCACCGTGGTACCACTGGGCAGCTGGGCGGCGAGCAGTCCGCGCCCCATCACACTGTCGAGTGGATGCCAGGAGAAGCATTCGACCGCCGGACGCACAGCGAGAAACACGCCGTAGCCGTGAGAGGCCAGTGGAAGATGGGGAAGGGCTGGGATGGCATATTCAGATCGGAACCATGGGGCTGAGACCATCCGCTCGAGGAGGTCGGAGGTCACCTCTTGGAGGGCAATGACATCGGGTCTTGCGGCACGGAGGGCCGCCAGCTGTCCACGAAGCCGGACCGCTCGATCTTGCTCGGCAAACCAGGTGTTCAGCGTGACCACTCGGAGCGATGAGGGACCAGTGGCTGAGGCTGACTGGGCTGGGCGCCACTGCCCCTGGTGGTATCGGTGGGGAGGCCACACGTTCGAACCTCGGTCGCCACATGGTTTCAGCGGGTCTGCTTCGAAGGTAGGGGGCCGGGGTGAGATATGCGGCCGTGCCTGCCGGGCACGAGCGTACGTGCTTTCGTGGGAGCAGGCTGGAGAGGTGTAGAGGTCATCGCGGCCTCCTCCTCATTGGCTCGGCATCAGCCTCGTGGACCCATGATCAAATACATTGGCAGCAAGCGTGTTCTCGTCCCCCTCATCTCGAGAGTTATCACGGGGATTCGCCCTGATTCTACCGTTGTGGATCTGTTCTCGGGAACCTCGCGAGTGGGAATGGGGCTCAAGCGCGCGGGGCATCGGGTGCGGTCCAACGATCTCAATCGGTACGCGGCCACATTGGCGACCTGCTACATCCAAGCCGACGACGAGCGACACGCCGAAGCTGCAGAATGGGTGGACCGGCTCAATCAGCTGCCGGGTCGGCCGGGGTATTTCACGCGCACGTTCTGCGAAGAGGCCCGCTTTTTCCAGCCTGCGAACGGTGCACGAGTCGATGCCATCCGAGATGCCATTGAGGCAGCAGAGCTGGATCCGGAGCTTCGGGCGATTCTGTTGGTCTCCCTCATGGAGGCAGCCGACCGTGTCGACTCCACCACGGGTGTGCAGATGGCCTACCTCAAGAAGTGGGCGCCCCGCGCGCACAAGCCCCTCCAGCTTCGAGTGCCAGCCTTGCTGCAGCGTGCGGCTGCCGGAAAGGGATCGGTGACCTGCGAAGATGCTCGGGTTGCAGCCCAACAACTGACTGGGCACATCGGGTATCTCGACCCCCCGTACAACCAGCACAAGTACCTCGGGAACTACCATATTTGGGAGACTTTGGTTCGATGGGACGCACCGGAGGCTTACGGCAAGGCGCGCAAGCGGATCGATTGCAGGGCGCGCAAGAGTCCGTTCAACAGTCGGCCGGGGATTCACGACGCCCTGCGGGCGGTGGTGCGCGACCTTGATGTGCAGACGCTCGTGGTGTCGTTCAGTGACGAGGGGTACATCAGCCGCGAGCAGATGGTGACGCTGCTGTCCGAGCGCGGACCGGTTCAGGTGCTCTCGCGAGACCACAAGAGGTATGTCGGAGCCCAGATTGGGATCTACAACCCTTCGGGCAACAAGGTGGGAGCCGTGTCTCACCTGTCGAACCGTGAACATCTCTTTGTCGTGGGCGCATCGCAGTCGTTGTCGTCGCTCGGACTCGACTGAGTATGGCTGTCTGGCTGCGGCTGGATAGGAGTCGTGTATGTCCGCTGATGCACACCTCGTAGACGTTCTCGCGAAAGATCTTCCGGTCCTTGGAGTGGGGGCTTCGCTCTCGTTTGGGGTCGAGCCGGATCCGATCGCTCTCGCTCGCGCTGTGGGCGGCCCAGACTTCATCGAGTACGCCGGTGCTGTCGAGCCATCCCCCATTCTTCCTGCGGTGCAGAACCTCCATCGTATGGGTGTTCCGGTGCTGTACCACCCGAGCTGTCTGAACCTGTGCGGGCCCTGGCCGAACCCGCCCTCTTGGCTCGACGCCGTCGATCGGCATGTGCAAGCCGTCTCGTCGGCATGGCTTGCGCAAGATGTCTCGGTGTGCTTTGTGGGTGACCAGCCCGGCTATTCCATCCAGCTGGGGTACTTCGTGCCTCCGGAGCGGACGGAGGCCGGCCTTGCGGAGGCCATCCGGCGTGTGCGCGAGGTTCGGGATCGCATCGGTGCGCCGCTGCTCCTGGAGCCCCCACCCGCGAGCTTTCGTTGGGGCGACATCCCCATGCTTTCCTGGCTCGAGCGTCTCTGTGCGGACACTGGCTGCGGCATGTTGCTCGATGCCGGCCATGTGCTTTCGCACCAAGTGCTAGAAGGCTCCGACTCCCTGGACGACGTCGATTTTCGCCGGGTCTTCGAGATTCATGTGGCAGGCGGCATCCTGCATCAGACTCCGGCCGGGGTTCGCTACCAGGATGCCCATGAGCTACCGATTCAGCCTGAGGTCTGGTCGGTCTTCCTCCGACTGCTCAAGAAGTGCTCCAACCTCAAGGCGGTCTGTGTGGAGTGTGAGGGTGCCGCGGCGCACACGGTGCTTCCGGTGTTGGCGCGGGTCCGTGAGGCTGTCTCGATTCATTCGGCCAGCGAGCCGCTGCGAGCGCGGATGCGGGCAGTCGAGTCGGGGCCTCTTCCGACGATTGTTCGGGCTCCACCGCCGCCGGTCATCGAGCCTCCCAGCGAGGCTGAAACCCACTTCCCTGCGCTCTTGCGCCTTCTGTTTGATGCCGAGACCCGAGCGGAGTGGGCAGCGGCACCTGCAGCCGTTGCCTCGATGCTCGGGTTGCCCGACGTGCTCACCGACGGGCTCGACGCAAACGGGCTGGCCCTGGATGCGGATGGGCGGGCTCGCTATCTGATGAGTGCCTTGTGTCGGAGCTTTCCGTTGTCGTCGGCCATCCTGGGGGCCCGGGTGCGAGGTCGCTCAGACCTCGAGGCTTTCCTGCAGTCGCCGACCATCTTTGCCAGCCTCGGCGCCCGCACGGAAGCATTTGGCGCGCACCTGCGCCGCCTCGCTACGCTGAATCCTGCATCCGAAAAGCGTGTTCAACAGGCCACTCTGTCCATTGTAGAATTTGAGATCGCGCTGGCATCCAACGCCGCTGGGGTGCGCAAGGCTGTCTTCGAGGGGCAAGATGTGCCGCAGCCCACGCCACCCGGACGGTCTGAGCGCCGGAGGGGTGTGCTGATGGTGCCGCCGCACACGGTCGTGGTTGAGCTGCCCCACTCAATGGCCATCCTTCAGGCGGCGCTGGGTGGTCGGGGGTCGAGCAATGGATGGGAACGCATTGCTCACGGTGCAGTGGAGCGCGCTCGACTTGAGGCGGTGCTCCGGTCGACTCCTTCACCGGTCACCATTCTGGCGCGTGGACACGCAGCAGGCGTGGTGACCGAGCGCGGCGGAGCCGGCGGGGTGGCGCCGCTGGTGGATGTCTCGCAGCGCACCGTGGAGCTGCGTGGTCGCAAGGGTCGCTGGATTCAGAGCGTGCTTGGAGAGCGATGGTCGCAGCTTCCGCCAACGCAAAAAGGGCTCGCGGGACAGCTGCTCGATGCCGGTGTGCTTGGCGTTCGATGAGCGCGCCGAAGCGGAGGGCGGCGACGGGCCGCCCATGGTAAGCCTGCGCTACTCGAGCTGCTGTCGAACCGCCGGGGGAAGGCTGTCGAGGAGCCCAGGGGCCAGAGACTCGATCGCACCGGGATGGTCTCGGAGTGCTGCTGCTCCGGCCATGACCACACGCAGATCACCGTCGTGCAGCGTTTGTACCAGGGCGGTCGGGACCGCATCGCCTTGCTGGGTAGCGAGGCATCGAGCGGCACCGGCACGGACCTTTCCGTGGCCCTCC
>CAJWOS010000519.1 GCA_913044235.1 uncultured Pseudomonadota bacterium | reverse complement strand
TGGACCGCCAGAGGCCGCTGTTCAGTGTGCCCAGCTCGCGTGCGATGTGCTCAACACGAAAGGCCCGATCGTGCGTGGGATTGAGCTCATGAAGCGCCTCCTTGAGCGTGTCGACCTGGGACGGAGTCAGCGGCGGACCATCTTGATCCTGTTGGGGCGTGGCCTTCGCAATGCCGGACGGATGGATGATGCTCGACGGTGCTTGAGCGAAGCGCACGCGCTGGGTGATGAGCAGGGGCAGGTGCGTGCGGCGACGGCGGCCGGAAACCCCGCGACTGTTGCTGTTGCGGTGGCCGAAGCGCTCGCCAGTGGCGTGGTTGCAGCCGACGAGCACCGATACGAAGACGCGCGGATGATTTACCGTCGTGCACTGATGGGCGCGCAAGGGCTGGGTGATGGGGTCTCGCAAGCGAAGGCCTACGCGGGCTTGAGCATGCTGCCGCCGCTCGCCGGGCGAATGGATCGCACCCAGGAGCACTTTCAGATGGCAGTGGAGCTGGCGCGAGCGCATGCTGACGAGCAGCTCGCACTCAAGACCATCGGCAACTATGGCCTCGCCCTGTTTCGTCGGGAGCAGCTCGACGAAGCGCTCGCGTGTTTTGCAGAGGCCGAAGCGGGTCACCGACGCTCCGAAAACCATCATGCGGTCGCTGCCTTTTCCATGAACCAGGGCATCCTGCTTCAGCGACTCGGTCGGCTCGCGGCGTCAGATCAGGCGTTCGACCGGGCCTTGGAAGCCTGCGAGGCCGGTGGCGATCTTCGGATCCGGGCATCGGTCCTCGGGGCAAAGGCATCTCTCGCCCTGAAGCGAGGTCAGTACGCCCGAGCGTTTCGGCTGGCGAACGAGGCCCTCGAGTGGCAGTGGTCGAATGGCGACCGCTCGATGGCGCGCCGAACCCAGCGACTGCTGGCCGGAATATGCATCGACACCGGACAGCTGGTGCGTGCGCAGCAGTATCTGGATGCGCTCGTTCCGAAGTCTGGGGAAGTTCGAGAGCCCGCAGAGCGCCTGTCGACCGACATCAATCGCGCTGTGCTCATGCTGTGTTCGGACCAGTCTGATGTCGCGGCTTGTCGGCTGCTTGAGGCCGTGGTTGAAGAAGCGGAGGAGCTCGAGTTGACTCCCGTGGTTGTCCTCGCCATGGTCAACCTCGGTGAGGGACTTGAGCAGATGGGCCTCCATTCGAGGGCGGAGGCCTCTTTCGCATCGGCGTTGTCCATGAGTCGAGAAACCTTTCCGGCCCTGTCCGGCATTGCGATGGCCGCGCTTGCGGTCGTTGCGGCGCGAGCCGGGAACGCCAAGCGTGCGCGGTCTTTGCTGCGCGAGTCGAGTGAGTTGGTGGGCAACTGGACCTTCGAGCGCCTCCGGTGGCAGCTTCGCGCTGGCGTGGTGGCTCTATTGGTGGGGGAGGACATTGAGGCTTTGGAGTGTCTGCACAAGGTTCGACGCGAAATGCGTAGCCTTGGGCTGGGCGCACAAACGTCTCTTCGACACTTGTTCGTCTTTCTCGAAGCGTCCCTGCGAGAGCGGCGCTCGGAGCTGTCGGTCACCATTGAGCGCACGTCGATGGACGCCAGTGCGCAGCAGAGCGCGGTGCTTGCTGCACTCGCCGAGCTGGCCTTGCTGGAGCAAGAAGCCGGCCAGTTTGAAACGTCGGAGAGGCTCCTCGACCGTACAGAGCAGATGGCTCGGGAGCTTCAACATGGTGGCTTCCTCGCTCGAATTGCACATCAGCGGCTCGACATCGCCCGGGAGCGCGGACGGTACGACGAGGCGCGCGTGCACGGCGCAGTGGCGCTGGAGCATGCGCGGACTGCTGCCGACCATCCCTTGGAAGCACGGATCCGAATCGACCTCGGTCTCGTGGATCAAGAGTGCGGTGATCTTGAGCAGGCTGCGGTCCACTTGAATGCGGCGGAGCAGCTTGCCGAGTCTCTGAACGATGACCGAGCAGCAGCACTCGTGTTGTGCAGTCGGGCTACCCTCGAGTTTTCGCGGGAGGAGTACGCCCGGGCGGAAGAAGGGTTCGGTCGAGCGCAGAGCCGCTTTGAGGAAATTGGTCTCGATCGACACGCCATGCTCTGTGAGGGGCATCGTGCAGACGCCCTGATGCGATTGAACCGGCTGGAGTTTGCTGGTGACCTGTTGGAGAAGACGGTCGAGGGAGCGCGGCTGCACGCCCATGAGCACGCGGAGTATGCATTTTTGGGGTCGCTTGCGGAGCTGCGTGCACGCCAGGGTCGATTCGACCAAGCGACTTGGCACGTAGAGCAGGCGCTCCGCCTCACCTGTACAGTGCCGGTTGAGCAGGCACTATTTTTCGGTAAAACGGCGATCGTGGCACTCCTTTGTGGGGATGAGAACCAAGCACGCGAACGAGAGGCAGAGGCAGTGCGGGTCGCACAAGCTGCGGGTCTGCCTGCGGGAAGTGCAATCTGGCAGGTCCTTCGGATCGTGGGTGAGCTCCGAGAGCAGAGGCAGCCACACAAGGGGTAGGGCTCTTGGCTCGCCGGAGCTCTAGCGGATGCTGTACGCTGAGGCAGGAGGTCCGATGCGCTTGTGCCTGTTTTCACTCGTCGCGCTGCTCGCTTGCGGCACCGCTGCCAAGCCAAGAGATACCGCCGACGCGACAGACCAACCACTCAGCGAAGCGGCACTTGAGCTGGTGTCAGCCACCCGGATGCGGATGCTTGTGGATGAACTTGCGGACGACACGATGGGTGGCCGCGTGCCGGGTTCGCCCGGCCATGAGGCTGCACTCAACATCTTGCTCGACGAGATGGCCGACATCGGACTGGAGCCTGTGGGACTCGAAGGGGAGTATCTGTACCCATACCCCGCCACCGACGTGAGCAACTTCAACCAAATCGACCGGGACGGCAACATCACGGCGGCGCAGGCCGAGGTGGCGTATGACCTGGTGGGACGCATCCCTGGGAGCGATCCGGCTCTGGCGGATGAGCACATCTTGGTGATGGCCCACCACGACCACTTGGGGGTCGAGGTGGATGGTCGTGTGTTCAATGGTGCCTTCGACAATGCCACTGGGTGTGTCGCGGCGCTGGAGCTCGCTCGAGTACTGATGGCTCATCCGCCCGCGCGCTCCGTGCTCATCTTGCTCACGGATGAAGAGGAGTCGGGGCTTGATGGGGCTCGGGTATGGCTCGACGATCCCACCATTCCGCGCGCCCAGATTCGGTATGGACTGTCGGTCGATCCCATCGGCCGCCCCAGTCTGCCCGATTATTGGCCGCTGATCCTGATTGGGACGGAACACAGCCCTGAGCTGGATGCCAGCTGGCGCGCGGCTGCGCGATACAGCGATGTGCCGGTGCATTTTTTGAACCGATCGCTCGTACCGGTATTTGCGAGCGACCAGGATGAGCTCTACAAGCTCGATCCGCCCATCCCTGGGTTCTGGTTCGTGAACCCAGGATTCAGTTTTTATCACACGACCGAAGACACCGCCGAAACCATCGACTACCGGGTGATGAAGGCCGATGTCCGCTTTCTCGCGAACGCGATCACCGAGACGGCGCGGGCGCAGGAAGACTGGACCTTCGTGAACGAAACGGAGCCTGATACGCGCTCCGCGGTCGATGTCCGCGACCTGCTCTCAGGGCTGCTTACCAGCGGAGTCTTGAGATCGAGCGAGCGTGAGTATTTGGACGGCGTCATTGCCGATCTCGACGATGCCATTGAAGCCGAAGACCTTTCAAGGCTCGGTGATCTACAAGCGTTCACCTTTGGAGTGGCGTGGTTCGTGATGTTCGAGCTGGGCTCCGCCCATCCAGGGCCGGTGCCTCCGCCGTTTCCGGAAGAAGAGCCAACCCCCAATTCGGTCGAGGCGACCCGCGGGCACCGTGAGCCGGTTTTGCGGATCTCGTGGCCGCTTGACGTGCTCCCTGACTCCCACTCGCCACAAATACGCGCTTCGTCGCGATGACGTGGGGGGGAGGGAATCATCGTGTCTGGCGCCGTCTCGAGCCTTCGGCCGCGTTGCCGACAGGGCGGTGCCATGCTCGCGCTATCATCGTGCATGAAGGAGCCTGCGGTTGAGTGGAGCGAACAGGTGTTGGGATGCGCAAAATGCTCGAAGATAGTCATACTTGACACGTCAATATAAATAGCCGTAGAGTCTCGGAGATTGCTCCCTTTACAGTACCCAAAAAGAAACCAAGGAATTTCCATGCTCTCCACTCTTCCTCTTCTTCTCTCCCTGATGGCCACCGATGCAGATGCCAAGAACAAAAAGGGCAAGGGCATGCTGGACCACGAGCGGTCGGTGACCGTGGCTCCATTCAAGCTGATCGAGCCACGCTTCCATGCGGAGTACGAGCAGATGCTGAGCAAGCAGACCAGCTTTACTGCAGGCGCAACCTATGGGCGCTTCAACTCCTTGCTCTTGCGGCTGGGCAATGCAGCCTCGGAGGCACTCGGTGGTGAGGAATATGTGGTCAACAACACCGGTGTCAATGGCGCTTTCAACTACTACTTCAAGAACTTCAACCGCGGCTGGTACGCCGGTGGTGCAGTTGAGTTCGACATGATCTCCGCGACCTACGGCGATGAAGATGCTGGCAGCTACAATGTAGTGGAGATCGGACCCACCATCGGCTGGAAGCGCTGCACCGAAGGCGGCTTCACCTTCAGCTGGGACTGGGGCGTCGGCTATGGTGCGGTGTTCGGCGAGGAAGAAGGCGGTGGTACGACCACCCCCGGATCTGTCGCATTCCTTGGTAGCTTGATGATGGGCTACAGCTTCTGAAGCCACGCAGGCGGGTGCACGGGCCTACCCATCCGTGTGGCCAATCCGCGTCTGAGTGCTTGTGCCGCGTCGCCCTCTACGGTGGCGCGGCATCGCTTTTGGGGTGGTCCGCGGAGCCGCAGTTCTCAGGGGATCCGGGATCCGCAGTCGCCACAGTCGGTGCCGGCATCGCAAATGCTCGAGTCCGACAATCCGACTACGCCGTCGTCACACGAGCCATCGTTTGCATAGGCTGCGGTGTTCCAGGGTGTACAGTCATCCGTGCAGGGGTCGCGGGGATCGCAGTCTGTGCAGTCCGTGCCGAAGCCGCAGGCCGAGAAGCTGCTGTCGGTACCGCCGTCATCGCACACGCCGTCCCCTGCCCAACGGCAGGTGTCGAGGCACACCAAGCTTGCGGTTCCGGTGTCGGTGGACCCGCTGCCTGAGGAGCCCGAGCCCGAAGAGCCGGAACCTGAGGAGCCAGATCCCGAGGAGCCCGAGCCCGAAGACCCTGATCCTGAGCCCGACTTTGACCCCTGGTCGTGACGCCCCGTTCACACACACTCGCATGTTCACGTAGGCCCCGCGAAA
>CAJWOS010000518.1 GCA_913044235.1 uncultured Pseudomonadota bacterium | reverse complement strand
CGCAAGCCGCCATCCCCAAGAGCACCATCCATACCGACCGACGCATATCGACCTCCACAGTTTGTCTACAGATAGCACATACTATGCTCGGCGTCGGCTGGATCCTGCAAAGTTGCAGTTCAGGGATTCACCGTATCGCGCAAGCCATGCGCTTCAGTCCTACGACACAAGCCCTTCTCGATGGGGACTGGCAGCCTCCTGAAGCCCGATCATTCGGTGATGCTCGCGGTTCGGTTCCATGCGCTTCTCTCGTCATCGAGCACGACCGACCAGGCCTCGCGACCCCGCTGGCGATCGTCGATCTGGAAGCGCAGGGTCCACGTCGAGGCCGTGCTCTCGACAGCGACCGTCTCGGGCACCACAGCCTGGTGCCGTCCATGGTCCCGGAGCAGCTCATGAACCAGCACACCAAGCGCACTCCCCGATGGCGGCGTGGGCTCGTTCGCGATGATGCGCCAGACTGCTCGAGGGTTGCCCGATGTGAGCCGTACCGCCCCTGAAGCATCGCAAGCCACGTACACGCTCATCGGATGGGGAATCGCACTCGGGATGACAAACCAGACCGAGTGCGCCTGCAGCCCAGCATCTTGCAGTGCCGGGCGCAGGATGTAGTCACCCGACGAAGCGACCCAGGCTGCGAGCTCCGCGTCATCGGCCATCGCAGCCTGTATGGCCGCATGTTGGGGTTTCATGCACGCCCTCCCATCCGCAGATCGCTCGGCCGGCGCCTCAAGTGGCATCTTCGCCGGTGGGGTCGCCCACGCCTCGCCCACTGGAGCCATGGTGCAGCCGAGCGCCAGACCGAGCAGCCGGCCCACCCCATCCGTCCATGAAGTTCCGCAGGGCATTCACCATCCTCCGGTACAGCATAGCGGGCGCGACGCTGCCTCATCCATCCTCTGGCACAAGGCCGCGCTCACCATCCAGGCGCCCTCAAGCCAGCTTGATGCTCTTGCTGCACTGACCCGGATGCACAATCGAGATGGTCCCCCCGACCGCACACTTGAGCTTCGCGACTTCCGGCAAGGCCAGCTGCCGCATGAGCTTGGAGACCTTGCGCGCGTTCGCAAGTCTCTGGTCCCGGTGCGGCACACCGGGGCGCTCGTAGCCGTTCAGGAAGTAGTCGGTCGCCTTGTCCACCCCCTGCACATCCTTGAAGCCGTCGAGACTGTAGCCATCCCAAGAGGTCCAGTGGTTGCCGTTGATGCCCGCCATCTCGGCCTTGAGGTAGCCATAGTTCGCCGCATCCGATGTGGGGGAGAGGCCCTTGGATGCGGCCCAGCTCTCGAACTGCGCCCGACGCCCTCCGGTCCACTGAATCCAGCCCCGACCCGCGTTGGGGCGGCCGTACTCGGTGTCGGCGCGGAAGAAGTCGCTCTCCGTCTGGATGTTGCCGAGAATGCCAGCCGCCTGGTCTGGTGAAAACCCGTCCTGCATCAGCTTCTGGGCCACTTCCATCGCCTTCTTCGCGTTCGGCATGTCTTGGTTCACGATCTGGCTGGTGGCACCTGGCACCCAGAGTCCTCCCGGCTGGTACTTGCACGGCAGGTAGTCCGGTCCCTTCGGCCGAAGCTTGCACTTGCAGGGCCACGGCTTGATGTTCTTCCCCGCCGCCACGTCGCTCACGTTGGCCTGGGGCTTGCCTTCCACCTTGGGCCGCGGATCGGGCACCAGCAGCGTGTTGATCTTCTTGGCCGGAATGGTCTTGTCGCACACAATCTGGGCGCCGTGCACCACGAGACGCACGAGACCAGACTTCTTCTCGATGGCCTTGCATGCCTCTTTGAGGGCCTTTTCCGCGGCCTTCTTGACCTGTTCTGCTTTCTGCGCCGGTGGAGCCGCTTGCTGAGGCTGACCCTGACCGAAGATCGATTGAATGAATGGCGGGATCTGGAGCATGTCAGCCAAGCCTCGGGTTGTGGAGAGCAGGAAATGCCGGGAGTGCGCGTCGTGGCGCAGGAGGCTCGACGCCCGTCTTGACGTGCGTGTCGGGCGATGTGGCACGCACGATTGCGCCGGCCTTGATCTTCGCTTCCTGGGTGGCCATCGCGATGGTCGAGCCCGCATCCACCAACAGGTTGTCGCACTCGAGCGTGAACGTCTTGCAGCGGATGTTCACCGAGCGCACAGCTTCATAGAGGGTGACCCCGTCGCACTTCTCAGTCAGGGTCTTCCCAGCGGCATCCATCACGTGGTGGACTGGAGCACTCGTGACATCGAGCCGGTCCGACGCACAGGCCCCCACGCCCACCTGCTCCTCACCCTCAGTGTCGTCGAAGACCACCATGTGGTCGTTGCGCGACCAGAACACTCGCCGATCGTCGTTTTCGTCGTCGTTGCGGTACGGCTTCGGCGTGTCGGCCTTTCCGTTGTAGAGCGCTCCCAGCACGTAGGGCGCAAGCGAGCGATACGCGAACGTGAGGAGCACCTCGGTGCCGATGTCCGGCAGCATCACAAGGCCGCGCCCCTGACCGCCCATCGGCGTGAGCATCCGACACCAGGAGCTCTTCACCCCATCATCCACCGGAAACTCAACCTTGATCCGGTGCATCTTGTCCGGGTCTTGGTTGTCGATGACGATCCCGACCACGCTTCCATTGATCATGATGAAACTCCCGCGGCAGTGCCGCTCCCGAGCGGGTCAGTTGATGACGACATCGGGCGCCTGGATGTGCACCTGTGAGCCACCGAGCAGGCCGGCCACTGAGCCGGACTGCATCACGAGCGCCTTTCCGGCCTCGATGTTCACTTCTTCGCTGGCCGACAATGAAAAAGTCTGCGTGCGCACATTGATGTGCTCTTTGGCCTCGATGTTGATGTCGCCACCGCAGTACACCGACAGCACCTTGCCCACGGCATCCCAGATGATCCGGATTTCCTGGTTGTGGGTGACCAGCTCGATTCGCTCGGCGTCTTTCGTGTCGTCAAAGGTCACCCGGTGCCCGCTGCGAGACTGAAACACGCGCAGGTTGTTCTCTCCATCTTCGTTGGCGTAGGGCGGAAGGTCCACGCCGTTGTAGAGACTCCCCACCACTACGGCGTGGTTGATGTCCCCGTGCATGAAGGAGACCAAGACTTCGTCGCCAATCTCGGGGATGGTCATCCAGCCGCGATGGCGCCCTGCCATGGGCATGTTGAGACGTGCCCAAGTGCTCTCGGGCTGCTCCGGCAGCGTCGGAAACCGCACCTTTACACGAGAGAGCTTCTCCGGGTCGACGTTGTCGGTCACGATCGCTTCGACGAGTCCGGGCATCTGTCCAGAGTGGGGGCGGCCGGCTCGGTTGACCAGTTTCGACATGGATACTCCCTGAAGGCCCATCCACGATACGGTCGACCCCGAGCCGCAGCGATACAGGACTGATGTCACTCTCGGGCGCGGAGTCCACTCTGTACACGGTGAAACGTCGCACCCCGCGAGAAGAGGGCGTGTTCCGCGGAGAGACCCCGTCGCATCCACCACCCGGCAGTGGCCGCCCCAATCCGATCGAACATCGGACCGTCTGAAGAGTCCACATCAAGGGCCGACATCCCCCTGATGCCGGCGTTCCAGCGGCCGCCGTCTCCGCTTCCGCGCGAGCATGTGGAACAATGACGGCAGCCGACAGCCCGTCCACGGAGACCACATGGCGACCACGCAGGCGAGTGCCCGTACCGAAGAGCTCTACACCCGGTTCGGCCACGACCCCCTCTCGCGCGAGCTGATTCCCATCCTCACCAGCGAGACCGGGACCTCCTCTTCGGGCTATCCCTTTTTGCTGCCGCCGGTGTGGCGTCGACTTCGCGACTGGGTGCCCCACATCCTTTCTGCCGGCCCCCGCGTGCTGGCGACAGTCGAGCGGCTCGTGGACGCTGGTGCCTCCGCCTCCGCGGGGCGGGTCGTTCGGCAGGTCGTGCGCTCAGCGGCCGTCACGGCACCGCCCGATCTCTGGCTCACTCGCCACATCGTCGACGCCCTCCGAACCGTTGGGGTGCTCGACCGCCTCGCTGCTGGCGAGACCGTCGCCCCTGCGGACAATCCCCAACTCCGCGCAGAAGAGCTGGCCATCGACCTGCGCTTTCTCCTCTCCCGGGGCTGGCTCGTTCGCGCAGGCGCTGGCTACCGACTCGCCGCACATGCGCACGCTCGACAGCTCCCGCTGCTCGGTCCCATACCGCTTCCCGCCGGGGTCTCGATGCTGTGGCAACGCGCACTGGAAGGCGAGACCATCCCTGAGCTCGACGCCCTCGATCCCGCACTCATCCCGCTGCCGCAAGACAGACATCCGGGGCTGTGGTCGGCCACCGCCTACGAGGTCGAGCTCGGATACCGACTCGTGCCCCTTGTGGTTGCGCTGCGGGCTCACTCCGAGCGTATGGATCGCACCCACCTGCCACCCGTGGGACACCGGATCCTCGATGCCGCCGGCGCAGGCGAAAGGGTCCTCGATCGGGGCCCCGGTCCATTTGGAATCATCGAGGCCTATCATCCATACATGGCCGCTCTGCCCACCGTGCTGCGCAGCGGTCGTGGTGCCGTACACGTGGATCGCGCCACCAACATCGCCGCGAGCCAGGCCGCAAATCGAAAGTCCTTTCGTCGGGCCAATGATGCCCTGGATCGCTTCTGCGCCGACACCGGCTTTTCGTACCGTGTGTTCATCGAGCACGCCCTCGGTCGAGGCGAGGCCGTACAACAGCGCCACGCGCGGGGTCCTGCCGGACTCCAGTTCGTGGGAGCCGACCTTGAAGATGCCGCCATCGACGCGGCGATGCAGAGTCCGGGCATGCCCCCCAACATGGTCTTCGTGCGCTCAGCAGACATCGGGCGCCCTGAGACCCTCTTCGCCGGCATGGGCGACATCCCCACGGAAGGCGCCGTGTTGATGGTAGGCAACGGCTTTCATGAAGTCCGCGACCAGTCTGATGATGGGATGGTCGCCGTATTTGCCGAGTATGCCCGTGCTGGATTGCTCTTGATGTTCACCGAAGAGAGCGCACTCTCCATCGATGCACTCATCGAGACGGCCTGGAACACCTACCACGCAGGCTTCAAGTACGTGCACGAGCGCTCTGGGCAGGGCCTCCGACCAGCCACCCCAGGGCTGCCTTCAGCCCTCGATGGCCCACTGCCGGCCAGCTGGGTCGAGTGCGCCACGCGCGCGGGCTACGTGTATATGGACCCGTACTGCGCCCGCAGTCGAACGATTTACCCCACCACTCCGCCAAGTGGACACAACCCCTCCATCAGCGTCACCCATTTTTTTGTACCGCTCCGTATCGCCGAGGCGCTCGGGGTGACCGGGCGGGTCGCCATCGTCGCAGTCCCCCGAGCAGGTATCGATCCCGTCGCCGTCGTCGTCCGGACAGG
>CAJWOS010000517.1 GCA_913044235.1 uncultured Pseudomonadota bacterium | reverse complement strand
ACAAGCAGGAAGAAAACCTCGACGTGCACGACCCCACCGCGAGCTGGCCGAACGGCGGCTACTCGGAAGATTTCGTCGAGGGTGGTCCCAACAACATGAACGAGGAGTGGTTTGGGATCACCGCCAAGGGGCGCCCCGACGCAGACGGCCACTTCTATGTGTACCCGAGGCCGGCCTACTACGCGCTTCAGCAGGCCTGGCAGCTTGACCCCTATGCCGAGGGCACCACCGACGAGTCCATCGACGTCCACTTTGCGGTGGTTCAGCCCACTTCGGGCCTGCTGACCTACATGTCGTCGCTCGATGCCACGCAGGCCAAGGAGCGCACGCGTGCCTGGGTGCGTGGCGTGCGGCTCGACCTCACGGGAGTGGCCACCGAGGACAACACCCGGCTGGGCGCTGGGAAGCAGCGCTTGGACTTCGACCACGGGCAGTCTCTTTATGTTGACCTCGGTGCCAAGCCCTCCGAGGCGATCGAGGTTCGGGCCGAGGTGAATGTGCTGGGCAACGTGGCACAGAACATCATCGACCCCCTCACGTATGAGTCGCGGGCTGGAAAGCTGATTGCGACCGAAGACGACCCGCTCACTCCAGAAGACGAAGCCGATCCCGACGCGCTCGCCATGATGCAGGCCGCGGACCGCGTGCGCTTGTACCAGGCGGAAGGCAGCTGGGAACACGATCTGTTCCGCATGAACGCATACTACCGAGTGGGGCACCTCCACTGGGGCTACGAAGGGGACTTCTTCGGCCTTTACCGTGAAGCCTTCTACGGCGACAGCATCGACATCTACGATGCGGCGGTGCCGATCGGGATGGAGTTTGAAGGCAAGGGGGCGCTCGATGGGCTCGCCATCGCGGGCGGACCCCAGGTGTACTGGGGCGCCAACCCGGCGGTGTTCCTCCGATACGGCTTCGATGTGGGCAAGACCCGCACCACATTCATCCACCAAGAAGACCTCACTGCCCAGGGATCGGCCGCAGCGAACCGCGCCATTCCGCAGCTGGTCACCCGCAAGACCACCGTGCATATGGAGCGCAACGTGGGTCCGGTGCACGTGGATCTCGGCGGCATCATGGCCGGTACCGACCGCTTGGGCATGGCCTACGTAGACCCCGAAGTGGTCACAGACGGCCCCAGCTACAGCGGCTCGGGCTACCACCTGTACGAAGACGAGATCCAGTGGATGGATACTCTGGGCACCAAGGCGAAGCTCATGTGGGAGCCCGGCTCGGTGCACGCCTATGTGCAAGGCGCCTACCGCGGGCTGGTGGCGGATGGTGGCGAGGACGCCACCACGACGTTCACGGGGTGGACCCTCAAGGACGGAGGGCAGGGCAACGGACTCCAGGTTCTCAGCGGCCTTGCGGTCGACCTCGGAAAGTTCCAAATCGCGCCCAACTTCATGTACCAAAAGCCCTTCGTTGGGCCGCTCCCAAACATCGCGAGCTCATGGGATCCGGCGACCGGGTGGTTCTACGGTGGTACCCAAGCCCGAAACCCCATCGACGATCCGTTTGCGGTCCTTGGCAACCGGGAGACCATCGCTGGGGAGCTGATGTTCGTGTGGGATCCCACACCGGGTACATGGTTCTGGGCATGGGACAACCGTCTGCACGAAGATGCGCCGCTCGCCATGGCCCTGAACCTGGTCTACCGACATCAACCCACGTCGCGTGATGCCGTGTTTGGCTTCACGGAAACGGGCGAGCTGTTTGCGTTCGCCGCCGCGCCCCCCGCTGCGGATGTCTGGTCGGCCACACTCACTGCGTTGTCGCGTGTCTCGGGGCATCACCGAGTGGAAGTCGGCGCCATGGTGGGCCGGGACCAGTCGCTGGGAGACGATGCACGGCTGGTGGACCGTCAGGCCATCACAGCCGACTGGTGGTGGAAGACCACTGCAGTGAAGACGGCATTCCGATGGAACGACTGGGGCCCGTACGACTACCACCGCACGTTCAACCTCACCTTTCCCTTCCAGACGATGGTGGACCTGTCCACCGGTATGCGAGGCTTCACCCTCGACACTCCCGGCACGCGGCTCGGTGCCCGGTTCAAGTACCGCACCTTCGACGAGCACAGCATCGACCTCGATCAGTTCGGTATCGACGGGCATCAGATGGAAATCTTCTCCTACCTCTCCTTTCAGATGTGAGGCGATGATGTCTCTCCGTCCATGGTGTGTCCTCCTCGGCGGTCTGCTCCTTTCGGCCTGTGAAGCAAAGCCAGGCGAATGGCGCATGGGAGAACAGCTCACAGAGCTTCGCTTCTCGCCGTTTACGGGAAATGTGGGCGTCCACCCCGACACCAGCATCCTCGATGACCCCGACAACCCGTTCGTGGGAGCCATCGATCCCAACGGCGACCTCAAGTGGGATCTCAACGACAGCGGCTGCGACCGGGCGGCCTACAGCTGGGCCACGGTGCTCGCGGTTCAGCCCACAGGAGAGCACCAGTACTACACTGCCTCGTGCATGCAGCAGCTGTACGAGGGCGGCCGAGTTGCCGATGAAGACCTATTTTTGGTCTGGACGCTCGCGGTTCGTGGGTACGAGGAGATCTTGCTTTCGTTTCCCGACTCCGTGACCTTTGATGCGACCGGGACCATCGCCTACGACCTTGCACCGATTGCAGAGGCGGCCTTGGTGTCCCTTGGAGCCGTGCCCGGAGCCACACCCGACCCGACGGAGGATGAGTGACCATGAAGCGCTCCCTTTGCCTGCTGGCCCTGGTGGCCTGCCGCCCGGCGCCTCCCAAGCTGGTGTACCCTGAGCCTGCCCAGTGGGATCCGCTCGGCACCGACCCCGATTTCTTGGGTAACAACCCGTACCAGACCGGAGATGCACGGCTCGACATCGGGGTCTTCTACGAGGGTGGCTCAAGTGAGCTAGTGCCGGTCGATGATGTGGAGAACTTTTTCTACATCTACGAAGAGACCTTCGCGTTGGTCGTGAGTGACGATCGGATCGAGGGCTATGAATCGGATGCCATCGAGCCGGTCGGCAACGCCTGGTGGGGGGGCGGTGTGCACTGGAGTCAGGCGCGCGACTTGTCTGCCTGGACCACGCTGCACCTGTCGCTCAAGTGCAACGATGCCGAGCTGGCCAGTGCGGAGATCGGGATGACCGGTGGCGGCACAGAAGGCAGCGTGATCTTGACTGACTTGGGCTTTGTGGCCGATGGGACCTGGCAGTCGTTCGACGTGCCGCTGGACTCGTTCACGAACCTCGGTGTGGACCTCTCCAGCGTGACGGTGCCGCTGTTGTTGCTCGGCACCACTGCGCCGGCGGGCACCTCGCTGCAGATCGACGACCTCTACTTCACGGTGGATGGCGATGACGGTGGCGACGACGGTGGTGATGACGGCGGCGACGGCACTCCGGATCCGGAGTTCCTGGGCGACGATCCCTATGTGGATGGCGACAGCCGGCTCTCGATTGGTGCGTTCTACGAGGGCGGCTTTTCCCAGGAGCTGGAGATCGACCAGGAAACCCGTCACTTGTACATCTACTCAGAGAGCTTCACCATCAGCACCTCGGAGGACCGGGTGGAAGGCTACACCTCCGACTCGCTCGTGACGGACGACACCCCGTGGTGGGGCGGTGGCGTGCACTGGGACACGGCCGAAGACCTCTCCGCATGGGACGTCCTGCATGTCTCCTTGAAGTCGAGCGACGCGGGAATGGAGAGCACCACAATCGGCATGACCAGTGGCGACACGACCGAGGGAAAGGTGTCACTCAGCAGTCTCGGCTTCACTGCAGATGGCTCCTGGCAGACCCTCAACATCCCGCTCACCGAGTTCACCGCGCTCGGTGTGGACCTGTCCGACGTCACGGTGCCCTTGATGTTCGTGCAAGACGTCAACACGGCAGGAAGCACCCTGATGGTGGATGACCTGTACTTCACGGTTTCGGGGGGATGATGTCCAGAGTGGCCTTCTTTGGTCTGGCAGCCCTTTCGTGGGGCTGCACGGATACCGATGACGGATTCGCGTCGGTCGACAACGCCTGGGTCGAGGTTTGGTCCGACACTTTTGACGGACCGGCTGGCAGTGCCCCGAGCGATGACTGGGTGGCCGATGTGGGCGGCGACGGCTGGGGCAACGACCAGCTCGAGTTCAACACCGATCGCACCGACAATGCCTTTCTGGATGGCAGCGGAAACCTCGTGATCCGTGCGCAGGCCGAGGCCTACGAAGACAACGCCTATACATCCGCCCGTCTCACCACCCGCGGCACGGTGGAGCGGGGACCGGCGCGGTTCGAGGGGCGGATCAAGATGCCGGAAGGCAAGGGGATCTGGCCCGCATTCTGGCTGCTGGGAAGTGACTACGAGGAGGTCGGCTGGCCGCTGTGTGGAGAGATCGACATCTTGGAGACCCGCGGCTCAGAGCCTCGCACCGTGATCACCACGGTGCACGGGCCTGGGTACTCGGGTGGCGATGGGGTGGGCAACACCACCGTGCTGTCCGACTCCACCACCGCAGACGCGTTTCATACCTACGCCGTGGATGTCGACCCGGAGCACATCGTGTGGTGGGTGGATGGCCAGCGGGTCCACACCGTGCGAGTGGGCGACATTCCAGGCGGTACGGCATGGGCCTTCGACGGTCCGTTCTTCATGATCCTCAATGTGGCGGTCGGCGGGCACTTCGACGGAGACCCCGACGACACGACCGTGTTCCCCGCCGAGATGGTGGTCGACGAGGTTCGGGTCTACGAGCGGGCACCGTGAGGCGCGCACCATGAACAGCGCCCGCTCGCGGGCGATCCTACCCACCTTCCGCGCCCTGGTCGTGGTCGTCGTGGGCGGTGCATGTGCGCCCATCGACCACACCCGTCCCGAAGGGGTCATGGTGGTGGTGCAGGAGCAGCAGAGCACCTGGCTTCGGAACTTCAATCCGTTCCTGACCTCCGGCGCGCGCTGGCCATCGTCGGCGGGGATCTATGAGCCCCTCCTGGTCTACAATCCCATGGCCAGCGAATACACGCCATGGCTGGCGGAGTCGTATGGCTGGGACCGTCCCGCGGAGCAGCTGCGGTTCACGCTGCGGCCCGACGTACGGTGGTCGGATGGATCGCCACTTGAGGCGAGCGATGTGGTCTTCACCTTCGAGTTGTTGAAGGCTCATCCAGCGCTGGACACGAACGGAGTCTGGCGCATCCTCGAGTCGGTCGCTTCGCCGGATGATCGCACGGTCACCTTCGTATTCCAGAGGCCGTTTTCGCCGGGACTCCTCGAAGTCGCCCACACCCCCATCGTGCCGGAGCACGTGTGGTCCATGGTGGAAGATCCGGTCACCTTCACCAATCCGAGCCCTGTCGCCTCGGGTCCGTTCACCGAGGTGACC
>CAJWOS010000516.1 GCA_913044235.1 uncultured Pseudomonadota bacterium | reverse complement strand
GTGGTGGTGACTGTGAGCGCAGGGTCCGTCGTCGTCGACGTCGCCGTCCTCAGCGGCGATGCCGATGCGGCCGCCGCCGTCGAGACCGCGATCACGACGACCGATGCCAGCACCATGGAGACCGCGTGGAGCGAGCTGCTCACACGCCGGACCGTGCCGCGGACCACCACTTCGAGATCGAGTCGCGTTCCGCCGGACAGCCGAAGCGGTGGCGTGAGGCGAGCGGCATCCATCACGATGTCGGTGTCGGGGGAGACACCCGGGCCGAAGTGACCGATGGGCTCTCCGGGCGTGTAGCGGGGGGCGATCGTGGTGGGGAATCGGTACAGCACGCGTCCATCCACCACTTCGAGGGCCTCTTCGATCACCATCTCCACCTGCACTGAGGTCTGCGGCGGCAGGTTGGTGACCCGCAGCGTGTGCACGTCTTCTCGTTCTTGTGTGAGCAGCGCCGCCCGGTGCCCACTGCGGCGGGCTTCTGCGAAGGCAGCCTCGGCGGCCAACCGCTCTCGGCATTCCGCCACCACACGCACGGCTCCGGCCGACAACACCACGGACACCACCGCCGCTCGGTCCGAAACCGGGAAGATATGAATGGCTTCAATGGCCTGCTTGCGGATGTTCTCGTAGGTTTGGACCACCGTGGTGCGGGCCATGCCACCCACAATCTCGGCGCGCACCCGACAAGAACGCAGCGGCAGAGCGGCCTCACCAGCCAGCAAGGCGCCCAGACCACGAGGATCAGGAACGCTCGACAGCGAGGGTTCGACAGACAAGGTCTCAGCAGAGAGGGTCTCAACAGATTGCGCTGTCATTCAGGCACCTCGTGTGGCAATCGCCGCAGACATCGCGACAAGAAGGGACTTGGGATCGGAGACCACAGATGGGTCGATCGTGACCGTGACGCCGGCCGCAAGCTCGACCTGCAAGACAGAACGGACCTGTGGCGAAGGCTCCGCCACCGCAGACCGAGCCGGGGCACGCTGCGCAGCGGAGCCGAGGGCGCTCGGAAGCGTTGTGGTTCGGGCCAAAAGGCCAGCGAGCTCATCGGTCGCCCGACCGGCCAGCGCTTCCTGGATCCGGGCAAGGGACCAGCCCTCTCCCTGGAGCACCTTCACCGCGACCGCCTGCACAAGGTGACGGAAGCCGTACATGGCACGGCGCCCATCGTAGCGAAGGGGCCGATCGATGAGACCCGACGACTGGTAGTACCGAAGCACGCGAGCGGTGGGAACCTCCCGAATCCGGTCGTCGCCCACATCCACGTTGAGCGTGGAGAGCACGGCGGCAACGGCAATGACCAGGCCGGAGAGGTCGGTGTCGAGGGTTCGATGAGCATTCCACATGCATAAACTGTAATCATGACAGTATTTACTGTCAACATGTACTGAATCAAGCCCCCGCTCCGCCGCCATCGGAACCTCACCCAGGCCTCTCCCACCGACTCCGCTTCGCGCCATGCTGCGGAGTGATACAGACCCCGACCGCTACGGAGGCTCTGTGCGTCGGCTGCTCCCATTCTCGTTCGTCGCCCGGTCGCTGGCGATCTGTCTGGCTGCTACCGTCGCTGGCTGTGCGCAAAAGGCTGCATCGGGTCCTGCCCACACGTCACCCGCGGTCGCGCACGAGTCGGTGCACCTGGCCACCTTCGACTACCTCTGGCAGCGCGTGGCCGACGGCTACCCCGACCCGACACTGGGCGGCGTGGACTGGAACCAGGTGAAAGACGACCTTCGCCCTGCAGCCTCCGCGGCCACAACCGCCGACGAGCTCCGGCCCGTGCTCACCGAAATGCTCGGCCGTGTGGGCGTCTCCCACTTCGCCATCGTGCCCGGCGATGTCTATCGAATCGGGTCGGGTGAGGGTCCGCGTGGCGAGCTCGGGATGGATGCCACGCTGCTGCAGGGTGCGGTGTATGTGGTCTCGGTCGAGCCCAACGGACCGGCCCACCAAGCGGGAGTGCACCCCGGAGACCGGATTACCGCGGTCGAAGACACCAATCTCGACGCCATCGTCGCCGAGCTCGCCGACGGACAGGGGCCTCGCCGGGCCGCTGCCGCTGTGGGAAGCGTGCTGCGCGATGTCCTGCATCCCGTGGTGGGAGAGCCCACGCGGCTGCAGATCGAGCGCGACGGCACCCCGTCTTCGATCACCGTCCGTCCTGCGCCCATCCAAGGCGACGTCTTCAAGGTTGGGGAGCTGCCCGCCACCCGCGTCGAGACCATCGTGCGAGTGGACGACCCCGACGGTCCAAACGGCCCGATTGCACCCGTGCTGGTGATTCGGTTCAGCATGTTCGCCGTTCCCAACGGCGCGGCGATCCGGCGCGCGGTGATGCAAGCGAAGCTCGATGGGGTGGCCGCATGTGTGATCGACCTACGCGGCAACCCAGGCGGCCTACCTCTCGTCGCGCAGGGCATCGCCGGACACTTCGTCGCCCGCCGCTCCGCCAGCCTGGGCACGTTCCAGACCCGTGAGTCCACGCTCGAGTTCAACATCCGGCCCCGCGTGAGCGCCGAGCGACTCGATGGTCCGCTCGCGATCCTGGTCGACGGTCGGAGTGCCTCAAGCAGTGAGATCTTCGCCAGCGGGATGCAGGAGCTCGAACGTGCCATCGTTGTGGGGGAGCAGTCTTCCGGCCTCGCCCTGATGAGTTCGTTCGAGCGACTCCCCAACGGCGACCGTGCGCAGCTTGTGTTCGCCGACCTCCAGACCCCCAGCGGAAAGCGTCTTGAGGGCCACGGCGTCACCCCCGATATCGTCATCACGCCCACGCCCGAGGCTCTCCGCGCAGGACAAGACCCCATCCTCGACACCGCGCTCGCCGCCGTACGCACCCCGGAAACTCCATGAACCGTTTCGTGCTGTCCCTCGCCATCCTCTGGACAGCTTGCGGTCCCCGAACCGCACCCACCAAAGCACCCAAGCCCGCCAAAAACCCCACGGCCGATCAGCTGTTCGAGCACCAGATCGCGCTCGCCGGCGGTGTGAACGCAGTGGAATCGATCCGCAATCTCGTCTCGACGGGCGCGATGGAGCGCAAAGCTGAAGGGGTCACGATGCCGATCGTCACGGTTCAGGTCGCCCCCAACCGGATGCACCAGACTGCCGAGCTTCAGGGACTCGGCCAATTCATCGAGGCCTATGACGGCGAGACCGCTTGGTCGCTCAACCCCATCACGGGACCGGCCATCAAAGATGGTGCCGAGCTCGCACAGACCCGCCGCCTAGCCGACATTCACGCCATGCTCCACTACGCGGAGCACTACCCCAGCCGCACCCTCGTGGGGCCCATCGAGTTCGAGGGCACCCCCTGCTGGCAAGTCGACGCCACCACCGACGACGGGCAGGCCCGCAGCTTCTTCTTCAACCGCGAAAACGGCTACCTTCGCGGGGAGAAGCTCGAGTTCATTTCTGAGATGGGCGCACTCCCCACGGTGATCAGTCACCTCGCCTACGAGCGCTTCCAAGGCTTCCCCGTGGCCACCCGTCAGGTCACCCACCTCGGAAACATCGAGATCGTCGTCACCACTTCCGACGTCCGGTACAACGTGCCCGAAGACAACCTGCCGGACTTTGCTCCACCTCCGGCAGTGAAAGCTCTGATGGACGAGCTCAACGCTCTGCCCGAGTAGCGGGCTCGATACCCTCGACCACTTGATCCCAGCAGGCTTCCACCAGATCGACGAAGTCTGCGGCAAATGCGGTCGCATCCACGAGCGGGGAGCGAGCCACCCGTTCCCGCAGCGTGGTGCGCCATGCCCGCAAGCGCTCGGGGTGCTGCAAGAGGGCAGCCGCGCGCGCAACGAGGTCCGCTTCATCGCGCGCCACGCATGCGTCCAGACCGACCGTGCGCAGATGGGCCGTGGCGTGTCGTCCAGCGACGCGGTCACCGGACACCGTGAGCACGGGAACTCCCATCCAGAGAGCCTCACAGGTGGTCAAGCCGCCCGAGTAGGGCACCGTGTCCACGATGATGTCGACCAAGCGGTACTGCCCAAGAAAGGCGGCGTGACTGCCCCCCGGATGGACCGAGATGCGTTCCCGCTTGATGCCGTGTGCCACGAGCCGGTCCGTCCAGTGCTCCGGGTCCTTTGCATACCAGGTGCCGTTGAAGACGAAGCGCGCACTGGGCACGGCCCGAAGGATGGCGGCCCACCGGGCAAAGGCAGGCGCCCGCACCTTGGTGGGCTCGTTGAAGCAACCGATGACCGGCACCTCGCCTCGCGACAGCGGCCCGAGCTCCACGGACGGCGCGTAGGAGGGCGGCTGCCAGCAGAAGTAGTCATGGGGCATTCGCAGGCGCTGCTCTACGTATCGATCAGGCTCGTCCGGCGGGAGGTGAAGGCCATCGAACACAAGCCCATCGATTTCACGGATCCCCCGCGTGTCGACGTAGTCGCCCCAGGCGAGCTGCAGCGGCGCCGGACGCGCGATGAACACGCCGAGGCGGTTGTCCGGCGCATGACCAGACATGTCCACCACCACGTCGATCGCGTCTTCTCGCACCAAGCTTGCCAGCGCTTCGTCAGACAGCTTCGCCGCGGTGCGCCACCGGTCAGCCGCCGCCTCAAACTCAGGGGTGACCGCGTCGGCCTGGGGTGATGTGTGCATCAGCACCAGCTCGGCCCGCTCCCGAGGCCACGCCCGGAAAAAGGGTAGCGCAAACCACCGCATGGCGTGGTTGCGGAAGTCGGCAGATAGAAACGCGATGCGCAGCCGCCGATCCGCTCGAGGACGGTGGCTCGGACGCGGCTCTCCGCGAGAGTGACGCTCTCCAAAGGACCGATGCTCGGCCTCCAAGGCATCCCGAGACACCGCAGGGTCGTACTGCATACACATCAGCAAGCTCGAGTGCGCCGGCGCGTGCTCGGGGCGCAGGTCGAGGATGCGTCGCCGGTGGAGCACTGCGCTGTCCGTGCCCGGTGCCGACAGGTCGGCCAATGCCGCCCAAGCGGCGGTCTGCTCCGGATCAATCGTCACGGCGCGTTCCAGTGCATCCCGGGCCGCATCGGGCTGCTCGAGGCGCAGTCGAACCACACCGAGGTTGGTCCAGCCCCGCGCATGTTTCGGGTCGAGCGCGACCGTGCGCGAGAAGGCTTCTGCCGCAGGCCCCCACTGGCCCAGTACTCCAGTACGGGACGTGGGCCCCGGGGGCTGGACGTATCTTAACCAATCCGATCCATCACCACCAGCCCCGGTGGCCGGTCGCTCCGACGAGCGGCCGCGCCCCACAGGCCCCAGAGGCCGGCCTTTCCGTAAGCCCCACGACACCAAGCGCACGGCGCGAAGCGATGCGTTTTTCTCGGAGATTACCCAAAAGGAATTTGGAGAAAAGAAGAAAGGAGATACGTTGGAGGCCAAGATCT
>CAJWOS010000515.1 GCA_913044235.1 uncultured Pseudomonadota bacterium | reverse complement strand
GCAGCTCTGATGAAGACGATGCGGTCACGAACTCACTGACCTCAGCCACCTCAAGCACGGTGTCGGCCTTGGGGCTGATCTCGATGACTGCGGTGGCTGCGTAGTAGGGCGTGCTGAGTGTGGTCGCGACGGTGACTGAGAGCACCAGCGCGAAGGCAAAGATAAACACCACCCACTTTCGCTTTTTCAGCATCATCCAGTAGTAGGCGATGATGCCTTCACCGACCCAGTCGTTCTGGGCGGGCGTAGGGGACTGTTCGATCCGTGGATGCATCCGGGGCTCTCCCTGGCCGGAGTCGCGTGGGGCGAGGTGCCCCGGGAAGTGCGGACGTACTCTGTCGACCGCCCGGGGGCGCGTCCGTATCCTATTTCGCGAAATTCCCGCGTGTGCGTGCGCAACACCGGTAATGTGCTCGCCCGCGCCATCTGAAGCAATTGCACGGACTGTCCGCGGCGGGCATGGTCGCTGCACCCATTCGACACATGGAGCCACCATGCCCCCGGAATCGGCGGATCGAAGAGTACAGGTCTGGGGCCTGTTGGGCGTCGTTTTCCTATCTGCGGTTCTTTTCGGTACGGTGCATTCGCCGTCTTGGGGAGTGGTGGCGATCGCTGCAGCCGGTCTGGTCGTTCACTGGATGGCGTTTGGTTCGAAGGTGCGCCAGCCATCGAGCACGGTGGTGTCCGGTCTGTTTGCGGCGGCACTGGTCCTGGCTGGGCTCCTTTGGCTCCTTCCGGTCGGGACGTCGTTGCGCGGGGTCCTGCAGCCGGGGGTGGCCCCCACGTTGCGTCAGGTTTCGACCGTCCTTGGCGTCGACCGACTCGCTCTGGCGATCGACCCCGGAGCGGCGCTGCGGAGTGTTGGCCGGGGCGGAGTTGTCGTGGCGCTGGGCTGGGTGGCGGCCGGAGTGGTGCGCAACCGCAGCCGTCGCCTACGGGTGGTGGCCGGATTGGTTGCGGTCTGTGCAGCGGTCTCGGTGCTGGGGCAGGTGCACGCTGCGCTTTCGCTGTCGTCGATGTACGGTGCGTCGGGGATTCCATCGGGGCCTCTGCGGAGCGGGTACTTTGCCCCCTTTGTGAATCCCAACCATGGTGGCTTGTACTGTGCGCTTGGACTCCCCTTGATCGTGGGGATCGGTCGGCGTCGAGACCCTGCGCAGAATGCTGCGCTTGCGATCGCAGGGATGTTGTGCGTCGCAGGCGTGGTGGTCTCGGGGAGCCGCGGGGCGGGCCTTGCCGCTTTCGTGGGCATCCTGTTCGCGGTGGGATGGACCGTTCCCCCCCTTGCCGCCCGTGCCTTGCTCGGGCTTGTGGGCACGGTCGGTGCTGCGGTCATCGGTCACGTGGCCTGGCTCGGCCTGGAAGAGACCGGAAGACGATGGCTCCCTGGGGATGGTCAACAGTTCGATGGAGGGCGCCTCGCCATCTGGTCGGATGCGTGGTCGGCATTCCAGGCGGCGCCCGCCGGTGTGGGGGGCGGCGGCTTTGCTACCGCGTGGCGCATGGTGGAGATGGGACCTCGATATGGAGATGCAGTCCATGCACACAATGACCTGCTACAGGTATTGGTAGAGCAGGGTGCCGCGGTGGGGATCGGGTGGTGGGTGCTGGCAAGTGCACCCCCCGTGTTGGCCACCCGCCGACTCCTCCGCTTGGGGCTGGGGCGCCGTCGTCGGCTGCTTGCCGGCTTGGTCGGTGCGTATTGCACCCTTGCAGTATCGAGTCTCGTCAGCTTTCCGGCACACATCGGTGCGTTGGCCATCGTCGGGGCTGTGCTGGCGGGAATGCTTGTGGGGGCCGCCGGGCAGGAGGAGCGGCCGGTATCGCCCGCAGTGCAGCAGGCGGCGCGTGGTGTCCATGCACTGGTGACGGGACTGGGGCTCACGCTCACACTGACGGCTTGGATGGCGCCCGGACCCTTGATGCCTGCTCCCACCCTGGCTGCCCTCGATGCACAACTTCAGGAGCGTCCGCTCTGGTTGCGCGGGTGGTTGACACGGGCGGATCACCACCTTGCAGAAGGCGACACGGTTGCTGCACTGGATGACTTGATGGTGGCATCGCTGGTCTGGCCCTCGGTGCCGTGGCCGCATGTGGCTCGTGCGCGGCTGCTGGGTCGGATGGGTCGTCGGGTAGAGGCCCGGAGCGCCTGGAAGCGGGCCCTTTCGCTCAACTTTCCAAACAACGACAACGTCGACCGCTGGATCCTTGAAGCGGTGGAGGGCAGCGCCGACCCGGCCATGGAGTTGTTCGAGGTGATTCCCGAGCGGGCCGACCGCCTACGGGACGCCGGAGGCACGGCGATGGAGCTGGGAGACGCCATGGTGGCCACGCTGTTTTATGAGCGGGCCCATCAGCTGAATCCTGCCTTTGGCCTGCCACTGGTGCGACTGATGCTCGATGAGGGGTTGCCCCGTGAGGCCTGGAAGACCCATCAGGCTCTTCCAGAGGCCACGCGGGAGTCGTGCCGTGGCCGTGTGGTCGCTGCGAATCTGGCTCTCGCTCTGAAGAAGCCGGACGCTGCGCTTGCGGCTGCTCGCTCTGCGATTCGGGCGTGTCCGGAAGGGAACGAGCAGGCTTGGATGGTCCTCGTTCGATCCCGGCTCGCTACGGGCGACCAAACGGCGGTCGAGCCGATGGTGGCGCTCGTACAGGGCCATCCCCGGCAGTATGGGTTGCGTCGTGCCTTGGTCGATGCCTTGCTCGCAGCACATGACTACAACGCGGCCATGACCCACATCCAGGTGCTGGTGACGACCGGTGTGGCGACCGAACGAGAGCGTACGCTGCTGGAGCGCCTTGACCGGGGGCTGCCGGTGCTGCCGCGCCGATGATGGCCTGCGAACGCCGACTCAGACCGGTATGGGCAGCGCGTAGGCGAACCGTGTGAGTCGATCACGGGTGATTCGCTTCAAGCTATATGCGGTCAGGCCGGCCGCTTCGAGATGGGCGAGGGCCTTGTCTCGGAAGTCTGGCTTGTGCATGTCGTCGAGGAGGACAAGTCCGCCGGGTCGAGCGAGACCGACCACTGTGTCGAGGACTTCGAAGCGCGTGTCCATGAAGCCAAGATCGTGCACGACGAGGTCGAAAGCGCCTTCGAAGCCGGCAGCCGCGAATTCGGGCCAGACATGGAGGCGTTCGTCTGCGAGGTCTTGTTCCGCGAGGTAACTGCGGGTCTTTTCGAGCCACTCCGGACTGTCGTCCACGGAATGCACGGTCACGTCGCGGCCCTTGGCCCAATCTCGAAGGGCCCAGGAGGTGAATCCGGAACCGAGGTCCACCACTTTCTGCACGTTGAGGCGCTCGCAGAGGAGCAGCACAAGGGCGGTGAGTTCCAGGGAGGCGGCATGCACTGGATGACCAATGCGATCGCAGTAGTCGGTGTGGAAAGGCTTGAGGCGGTCCATGTGCGGAGCCATGGCTGATTCGATGCCATCGAGCTCAGGAACAGCACCGGTAACGGCGACATGGTCGCGTCGTGCCCGCAAGGTCTCGCGTGGCGCGATGTCCTGCAGGTGACGCTTCACAAGCACTTTGCTGCCCTTCAGGGCGCGGCGGAGGGTGCTCTCGGGTTGGGGAGTGCTCATCGGGCTGTCCTCTTCCTGTGCGGTGGGTTTCCGTGTAGCCGGTCCCAGCACTCATCGTGCCTCGTTGAGACGAACTGAGGACTTTCACGCAATTTCGAACGCAGGCAGAATCCGTAACGGCGGGAATGCGTCGGTTATGCGACGCGGAGCGAGGAGGCGTGGCATCTTCGTGCCGAACGACGCACAAGGCTGCACGGCCCCAATCGCACAAATCCAACGTGTACAATCAAGACTTCCACTCCGCGGCCGTTGATACCGGCGCCATGCCTGCAAGACCGCTCTCCGATTCAGCCTCTTCGTTCAAGACCTCCCTGGACCTCCTCATGGCCTCCGATTCTTCATTGACTGCAGACGAGCTGCAGGAAGCGCGGGCGCGCTTCGAGTCGGACCTTGCAGAGGACCACGCGAAGCGTGTGGAAAAGGTGGCCCGGCAGAAGCGGCGCTCGGGTGGCGCGGCCTCCGCACGGGAGCAGGAAGCGCGCAACTTTGCGCTCAACGCCCTCCGAGCGGAGGTGCAGTCTGAGTTCTACAAACAGAACGGCTACAAGCTCTACACCGACAGTACCGGGCGGAAGCACTGGCTGACGCCGGGGGAGTACGAGCATCGGATGGAGCGGCGCAAGCGGCGTCGCCATCGCGTGATCCAGCCGGCGGTCGTGGATCGGGGCCGGAACATTGTGTTCATGGTTGGGATGGTGCTCTTGGCAGTTGCCCTCGGCTTCGCGCTCGCGCGCTGACCGCACGGAGGGACATCATGGGGACGATGGGAACGCTGGTCGGACTGGGCTGGGCGCTGTCCACGAGTGCATGGGCGGGCGACGTCGCTCCATCTGTGCCGGGACTCAGCCGGGTGGTGGTGCGGTGCTCCGATGTGGCGTCCGATGCATGCTGGTCTCAGGCAAGGCCCCTTGAGCGTTTTGCGGCTGCGCCCGCACTGCACCTGTCGCCAGTCCAGGCCGATGTCCGCTTGGGCTGGGACGATGAAGGCTTGTTGGTGCGAGTGGATGCGATGCCTCCCGACAGCACGCTCGAGGTGGGGCTTGCTCTGAAGGCGGGAAGCACCAGCCTGTCACGGGCCACCCCGCTGGCCATCGACTCGCTTGGAGTGCATCGACTGGTTCCGGAGAGGCCCTTGAAAGTGGGCGAGATTCGGCGTCTCTGGATCAGTGTGGTGGTTCCAGACGGCGACGGCCGAGCGGCGCTGCCCTGGGCTCCGGTCGGTCGCGCGATGCCGTCCCATGCCGCGCGGATCTTGCTGGCCGAGCAACCGGGACCCGGCTTGCCGGTCGAGCTCCGGACTGGCACCCCGGACTGGTATTGGTCGGCCATTGGTGGCGATGAGGTGCGACTCGCCCACCTCCGTTCGGCGTATCCGCGCGCCAGTCGTGGTGTTCCGCCGGCCTGGAGTGCATCGGGTTCGTCTTCTGTACAAGTCGATGCGGTTCCAGACTGGGGGTGGGTGGAGGCGGTCGCAGTGTGGCGAGACCCGGACGGTGTGCCCGTGGATCTCGTGGCGCGGCGGGTGTGGTCGGAGCCATCTGGACCGAGCGGCGTCTCCGCCGAAGCCCCCTTTTTCCCGCCTCCGAAAGCCCTCCTGGTCGAGAGTGACGTATTTCGGCTGCCCCCGGAACCAGTGATCTGCGCCGGCGGTGTCCCGTCAGAACCGGTCGACCTGTTCGTGCGGGAGCTGACCCGGATGACCGGGGCCGCCGGCCGGGTTGGCACCGACGGATGCACCATCACGGTGAAGATGGACGAAGCGCTTCCCGAGCAGGGGTTCTCGCTTTTGGTG
>CAJWOS010000514.1 GCA_913044235.1 uncultured Pseudomonadota bacterium | reverse complement strand
GTGTTGGTAGGCGGTATCCAGCGCCTTGGCGACCCCTCGCACGAGGTCCAGAGCCGCCCGTGCGGGGACCGACGCCCCCTTGCGCTTGAGGTGGGTGATGAAGACGCCCAAATCGACACCGGGCACATACTCCATCACCACGCCCCATCCCTCGGGGAAGCGCACGAGGTCGTCTGCCGAGACGATGTTTCGATGCCGCAACAGCCCGAGCAGTCGTGCTTCATCACGAAGCCGTACCTCCGCTTGGGAGCCGGATGTGATCTCGGCGCGTAGGACCTTGAGCGCCACTTCCTTGCGGAACCCGCCGGCCGAGACCATGTCGGCCAAGTACACCGAGCCGAAGCCGCCCTCTCCCAGCAGCCCCTTCACCTCAAACCGGCGCGACTCGTTCATGGATCCGATGTGTCCGTGTCTTCGGTGTCTTCCGAGGCGGCGCCACCGCCCAGGCAGTCTGCGCTGGATGTCACTTGGAACTCGACCGTGTCGACCGAGGTGGGATTGCTCTCCAACGACAGCGGCGTGTGGTCGATGTTGACCAGCGAAGCCGTGAGCCGGTAGTTGCGGGTAACCTCACCGTCGAGATCGGCGCCGAAGTCCACAAAGCTCCACTCCGCAGCGATGTAGTCTCCGGTGATGTTGTCATCGAGGTGCCAGTGCCCGCGCCCTCCGACCGGAGCCGCCGTGCCATCGGGCGGCACCACCTCGAAGTTATCGATGTCCACAACCACCAGGAAGTCCGCACAGACTGGTCCTGGAAGCTCGTTGGCCGGGAACTGAAAGCGAATGGATGGAGCGCCGCTCCCGGAGTCTCCCGGCAGCGGCGGCGTGCCGCACCCCAGGGCGAGCCCCACGATGATGGGCATGATGCGTTGCATAGAACTTATCCGTACACGAGAGAGCTTTCGGGACCACGCCAAGACGAGTCACTGCGGCGAGTCTGACTGGACCGAATCGTACACTTCGCGCGCACCGCGTACCATGCCGGCCGCCGACATCAAGGTCCGAACCCGCTCATGACCGGCGCGGAAGGAGGCCGGCTCGAACTCCAGTGCGCGCTCCAGCGCGTCGGCCAGAGCTGCCGGATCGCCAGGAGGCACCAGAAACCCTTCATCTCCCACGACTTCCGGAATTCCCCCCACCCGAGACGCCACCACCACCTTCCCCGCCATCATGGCTTCCACGACCGCCATCCCAAGCCCTTCCGAGAGACTCGGCTGCACAAATACGCGAGCGCCCGCCAAGAGCGCGGGAACGTCTTCTCGCAAGCCCAGCATCCGGAGCCCGGGGGGGGCTTCTGGACCCGCTCCTGCCACGGCAACGTCGAGCACATGCCCGCGAGCTCGGAGTCGAGCAACGGCCGCAGCAAGCACCGCATGCCCCTTGTGGCGAACACATGCCCCCACCGCCAAGATGTCTGGCGCATCGGGCGCCGGCGCCGCAGCAGCAGGTGGCGCGGTCCCGCCGTAGACCACCACAATCCGCTCAGGCGAAACCCCACCGGCCCTCAAGGCCGCGGCGACCGCTTGAGAACACGCGATGTATCGAGCGGGCTGGCGGTACTTCCATCGAGACCAGGGAGTGGTGCCAGGCTGTACATCCACCCAGCGATGCACCACGACCGGCTCCAGGCGGGCCGCCACACACATTCCATGCGCATGCGACGTGTGGGCCACGAGGACCGACGGCTGCAAGCGCCGCAGGATCCCCGCAGTCTTCCACGAAATCCCCGGCGGGATCGCAACGCAAGGCACGCATCCCTGCAACATGCGCCAGAGACGGCCTTGTCTCGGGCAAGCCACCACTGTTGGATGTCCTCGCTCAACCAGCCCGGTCGCCAGGGTGTGCAATAGGATTTGCCCGCCCCGCCAGCCAGGATCGGAGTCGACGTGGACCACCGGCCGGAGCGGCAATCGGTCGGATGCGAGCACAGTCATCAGGGAATCAAGCTCCAGATTTTCGGCCAGCGGAGGGGCCGGCATCCCTCGCGGCGCCGAAACCATGCGCCGTCCCCCACTCGTAAGATACACCCGTCTCCCGTGCCCCTCCGGAGGAGAACCCCTTGGCCAACACCTCCGCTTTCGCCCTGTTCCTCGCGGTGTACGGACCCGCTGCTGCGGATCCGGTCCCCCTCGCCTCTACTGGTGGGGGCGAAGCCCTCGCCACCGAGTCCCAGGCCGCACCCGACGCCCTCTCGATCCCCTACGAGCGCTACCAGCTCGACAATGGCCTCGACGTGATCCTACATGTCGACCCCACCACGCCCCAGGTCGTCGTGAACACTTGGTATGACGTCGGTGCCAAGGACGAAGTGGCCGGCCGAACCGGGTTCGCGCATCTGTTCGAACACCTGATGTTCATGGGTACGGTCCGACTCCCCGACGACGGCTTCGATGTGCAGATGGAGCAACATGGTGGCTGGAACAATGCCTGGACCAGCGAAGATGCCACCGACTACTACGACGTGGGCCCCAGCCACTTGGCGGAGCTGCTGCTCTGGATGGAAGCCGACCGGATGGATGGATTGGCCAAGGCCATGTCGCAGGAGAAGCTCGACATCCAACGCGAAGTGGTGCGGAATGAGCGGCGCCAGTCCTACGAGGACAGCCCATATGGAGTGGTCTGGCTGGCCATGCCCCGCGTGATGTACCCGGAGTCCCATCCCTATGCGCACACGGTCATCGGCAGCCACGAAGACCTCGAAGCCGCAACCGTCGACGACGTCACCACTTTCTTCGACACCTGGTACGTTCCATCCAACGCGGGCCTCGTGGTCGCAGGCGACATCGACCCAGACCAGGTTCGCGGGTGGATTCAGGAGACCTTCGGCCGCATCCCGAGCCGTGATCTGCCCACCCGTGCACAGCCGCCCCCACCCGTGGAGCGCCCGATCCAGCCACTCACGGAGCTCACTGATCAGGTGCAGGCCAGTCGCGCATTCCTGATGTGGCACACTCCCGCTGCCTTTGCCGCCGGCGATGCGGCGATGCATGTGTTGTCGGGGGTGCTCTCCACCGGTCGTGCCAGTCGTCTGTATCAGCGGCTCATCACCGAGGCCGGAGTGGCCACTGAAGTCGACACAGGCCAGTGGAGCCAGCAGTACGGGAGTGTGTTCCTCACGTTCCTCACGCCCGCAGATGGGCACACCTGTGCCGAGCTCGAAGCCTTGGTGCACGAGGAGCTCGCGCGGCTCGCCAAAGAGGGTCCCACTTCAGAGGAGCTGAACCGCGTAAAGGCACAAATGCGCGTCGGCTTTCTGCGGAGCCTCGAGAGCCTGCAAAGTCGCGCCAGTCGGCTGAACCAGTACCGCATCCAGACCGGGGACCCCGGCTTTCTCGCACAGGATCTGGCTCGATACGAAGCCGTCAGTGCTGCAGACATCCAGGAGGCAGCCGCTCGGCTTTCCGTCGACCGGGCTGCCACCATTCGGGTGCATCCCGAACCAGCGGGAGACGACCAGTGACACCACGCCACACACGGCTCTTCGCCGCCAGCGCCCTGCTCGCGCTCGCATGCCCAAAGCCCTCGGTCCCGCCTGCAGATGCACCTGCATTGATGCCGTTTCCGGCAGCCATGCCCGAGGTCACGCCCGATTACACTTGGTCTCCACCACCGCCGGAGGTGGTGACCACGGTGGCTGGCTCCCAGTTGTGGCATGTGCACCGACCCGGACTTCCACTGGTGAGCGTGCGGATCATCCTGCCTGGCGGGTCTTCTGTTGACCCCGAGTCGCAGCCCGGCCTCACCGCCTTCTCCGACGACATGCTGCTCCGTGGAGCCGGCGACCTGGATGCTGCGGCCTTTTCTGCCGCCCTCCAGGCCGAGGCCATCGCCTTGTCCGTCGTCACGGGGCGCGACCGCACCATCCTCTCACTCGACTGCACGGTAGAGACCCTCCCCACAGCCATGTCCATGCTGCACCGGGCCGTCACCGCGCCACGGTTCGACCCCGACGAGACCGAGCGCGCTCGCGTCCAACGGATTCAATCTCGCAAAGATGCTCTGGACAACCCGCGCTCCGTGGCTTCTGCGGTGGGGTGGCAGGAGTTCTTCGGTGCAGACCATCCCTACGCGCACCCTCCCATGGGTACCGCGGAGTCCCTCATCACCCCCTCCGCAAAAGACCTCGCCGACAGCTGGCGCCAACGCGCCCACCCAGCTGCAGCCCGATGGGTGGTGGTCGGCGACATCAAGGTCGAGGCGGCTCGCACGCTGATCGCAGACCACTTTGGAGACTGGACCAGCAAACAAACTGCGCCCCCCAGTCTCCCCCCACCTCCAGGGCTCACCGCACCTGCAGCGCGCGGAGGCCGTGTGATGGTCGACAATCCGGGTGCGAGCCAGACCGTTTTGCGGGTGTGGATGCCGGGCTGGAGTGCGTCGGACCCCCACCGCGTAGCCGGTGATCTCGGCACAGTGGTGCTCGGGGGCACCTTTACAAGCCGCCTGAACGCCCTGCTGCGCGAGGAGAAAGGCTATACCTATGGGGCTCGTGCCGGGCTCACCAATGGCCGTGGCTACGGCACCATCACCGTGAGAACCAACGTGGTCATCGACAAGACGGGTCCAGCACTGCGGGACCTCATCGCCGAGCTGAATCGCTTCCCTGAAGGCATCACGGCTGCAGAAGCCGGTAAAGCAGAAGCCTCTCGCCGCACCGATGCTATCGAGGTTTCCGGAAGCCGATCTGCCGGCGCCGACCTGCTGGCTGGGCTCGCAGGCGATGGCCGCAACGCAGACGGACAGCTCGCCGATATCCACATGGCCGCCCGCATCGAACCGGCCGACATCAACCGAGTCCTCGAGACCCTCAACATCGACGACAGTCTGGTTGTGGTGGTGGGAGACCTGGCCCGCATCCGCGCTGAGGTCGAGGCCGCGCTCCCCGGAGCATGGATCGAGCTCGACGCGTCTGGAAAGCCCCGCCGATGAAGCCACCAGACCACCCCGTGCGCGGACGGAAAGGCCGAGTCGTTTTTCATCGGGAGCGCGCTCCGACTCCCGAAGAATTCGCCCGCTTGATCGCCACTCGTCAGCGATCCCAGCGAGCCACCTGGTCCCACATTCGAGACCTTCAGGTCATTCCGCTCGAAGGCAACGCTCCGGAGCGGGTCTTGCTCTCGTGGACCATCGAGGGACCAGACCCGACAGGGTCGGACCCTTCGGCCTTGGCCGATCTGGTCTCGCGCATCGCACGCGCACTGCCTGGAACCCGGGTGCTCGTCGATGATCCACTCGCGTTGATCTCACGGCATGGCGCACGCTTTGTCGCCTCTCGGGCGAAAGGATCCCGGCCTGAGCGCTTGCCCACCGGCTGGCAACCGCGCGCCGGCACCCTGCTGCATCAGGGCCCGCCCCGATCAAGACCCTCGCCACCAGCCACCAAGGGACAG
>CAJWOS010000513.1 GCA_913044235.1 uncultured Pseudomonadota bacterium | reverse complement strand
GCGAACCAGGATTCGGCGGCTCAACATGAGCGCTACGAGTTCAGGGGCGCGGGACAGAATGTCTGGAAACTTTGGCGCAGAAGGGCCGAGCCCGTCGAGCTCGGAGACCAACTGGTTCCATGTGCCTTGCTGGTGGCGTGAGAGCTGAACCGCGAAGTCTGCGGCGCGAAGTCGAGGACCTTCGAGCGCCACCCGACCATCGGCGGCGACTCGGGCCACGAGAGCGTCAAAGACCGCGGTCGGGAGGTGGGACAGTGCTGCGCCGTGCAGGTCGCGGCGCGGGGCCCCATCCGCCAGTGGATGCGCCTCGTGCCAACGTCGCAGCGCCAGGAGAAGAGCGTCGGTCAGCCGATCCACCCGATCTGGATGGACGTGTCGGTCGGCCAGCCGCACGCCCGGACCCGTCTGGCGAAGAGCGACTCCTGCGGCATCCAGACCCTGATCTCCGGCGCGATGGAGCAGGATGTCGGTCTCGCCACGGTGGAGTCGAGCCAGCTCGACGGCGTGCCGAGCCCGTGTTTTGCGGCGAACGCGAGGGGCCCAGGGGTCCAGCACCACACCGCCTCCGAGTGTGGTGACCGGAGACTCTCGCCGAAGGATCAGACGGTCGCCAGGAAGCACCACGATGGGATGGTCGGTTCGAAGCTGGACGAAGCCGTGCCCGCCTGGCGGCCAGGGGTCCATCAAGTCTGCGGTGATCGACGGGTCTGTAGACGGATCTTCCACCGACGACTGGGCTGCGATGGGGGCGAACACCGCGAGCGTCTCTGCAGTGCCGGCGAGCACGCGCACCCGCGAACCGGCGGGGAGGGGAGGGGAGTCCTCGAGAAGCTCGATCTGGGCATCGATGATGTGACGAGCGGTGAGCATCCCCGGTGTGCAGACCACATGTCCGCGCGCCAGATCGTCTCGCTCGATACCGGCCAGGTTTAGGGCCGTGCGAAGCCCTGCCCGGCTCTGGCCCTGGGCAGCACCGTGCACTTGGAGTCCTCGGATCCGACACCGATGCCCTGCGGGCAGCAGCTCGACTTCCGCGCCATCCTTGATGGTTCCCCCCCGCATGGTGCCCGTGACCACCGTGCCGAAGCCTTTTTGCACGAAAGCGCGATCCACGGGCAGGCGAAACGGGCTGTTGGAGTCGCGTCGAGTGGCCGGAGCCAGCGCATCCAGCGCTGCCTGCACGGCATCGATGCCCCTTGGATGGGGGCCGGCCGCGGTTCGAAGGATGGGAGCCCCTTCGAGAAAGGTTCCCATCACGGTTTCCTCCACATCCAGCTCGGCCAGCTCGGCCAGCTCGTCGTCGACCAGGTCGGTCATCGTCAACACCACGAACCCATGCTCGACGCCGAGCAGCTCGAGGATGGCAAGGTGTTCTCGAGTCTGAGGCATCACTCCCTCGACCGCCGATACGCAGAACAACACGGCATCCAGGCCGGTCGCACCGGCGATCATGGTTCGCACCAGGCGCTCGTGACCCGGTACGTCTACGAGGCTGGCCACACGTCCGGAGGGCAGGGTGAGGTTGGTGAACCCGAGTGCAATCGTGATGCCCCGAGCGCGTTCTTCGGGCAGCCGATCGAGATCCCGACCGGTCAATGCACGAACGAGGCTGGTCTTTCCGTGGTCGATGTGGCCGGCAGTCCCGACGACAAGGACGTCGGTGGTCGGCGAGGATGCAAGATTGGACATGCGGGGCTCCGGCGGTAGACGCCTGTTAGCGTCCGAGGGGCCGTGATAATCAATACCTGCAGAACTTCGCGGGCGAGGCCCGCCGATTGGGGGCGCTCTGCACGGCGTCTCCAGAAGAGGTTGAATTGGGAAGCGAAGTCAACTGTCCATCCTGTGGTGTCCCGGCAGATCGTGCGACGGGTGAGCCAGAGTCCTGTCCGGCCTGCGGACAGTGGTGGGTGCCGACTTCTGATGAGGGTGCGATGCGAGATGGTCCACACGAGCTCGAAATCCAGAATTCACCCGGTGATGCCGTCCGGGGGCCATTCGACCGCCTAGACCTTCGAGAGCGGGTCTACCTCGGCCTGCTCACGGGGGAGGAGCTGGTGCGTCCGGTGGGTGGACGATTCGCCACCTTGCGTTCCCTGCCGGACTTTGCAGCGATTTTGGCGCTGCGGGAGCGCGGCAAAGCGAAAGCCACGGTCAAGCGTCGGCTCACCAAGGAGAGCCGTGCGCCCGGCCCCGTCCCAGAGGGCCATTCTGATGGCGCAGCGACCGCGGCGGGTGCTGCAGGGGCGGGCGACTCGACAGACGATTCTGGCGCCGAGGGTGCACTTGGCCAGACTTTGGCGGTACCCGATGCGAAACGCGCCGGCACCGTTGCGGCCGTGACGATTGCAGTGGCCGGCGGACTCCTGCTGCTCGGATTTTTGGCGTATGGGATGACCCTGTAGGGAGCCCTTGCGGTTCGCTCAGGCTGCTGTGAGCCGGCGGAAGACCTCTTCGAGGTTGGTACGCTCGGGGGCCAGCTCGAGCAGCATTAGGCCCTGGCCGGTGGCGAATCGGAAGATGGCTTCCCGGCGGTCTCCGTCGGTGAGCAGCTCGAAGCCCATGTGCGTGCGGTCAGAGACCTCGGTCCGCTGCACACGAACCACTCCATCGAGCGCGGAGAGGCCAGCTTCCACGGTTTCGACATCGGGCTTCACGGTATCGGGGGCCAGCACCACATGAAGCATCTGCCCGCCCTCCGTGCGCGCGGTCACGGAGTCAGTGGAGCCGTCGGCCACCAGCTCGCCGCGGTTGATGATGATCACCCGGTCGCAAGTGGCCTGGACTTCGCTGAGAATGTGGGTGCTGAGAATGACGGTGCGCTTGCGACCGATCTCGCGGATGAGATTGCGGATTTCCACGATCTGGTTCGGGTCGAGCCCCGTCGTGGGCTCGTCAAGGATCAGGATGGGGGGGCTGTGCAGCAGGGCCTGCGCAAGTCCAACCCGCTGGCGAAACCCCTTCGAGAGTGCAGAAATCTGTTGGCCGAGTCGCGGTGTGATGCCGCACTGATCAGCCACTCGATCGATCGACCGCGCGCGTTCGACCCGACCGAGCCCCCGAATCTTTCCGATGTACTGCAAGAAGTCTCGGACGCGCATGTCGAGGTAGATCGGCGCGTGCTCTGGCAGGTAGCCGAGCATTCTCTGTGCGGCGACGGGCGCAGACAGGACCTCGTGCCCGCCCACGAAGGCCTGTCCGCCTGTGGGTGACAGGAACCCGGTGAGGATTTTCATGGCCGTGGACTTGCCCGCCCCGTTGGGACCGAGGAAGCCGACCACTTCGCCCTGCTCCACTGAGAATGAAATGCCACGGAGAGCAACATGTTCGCCGTAGTTCTTGCGTAGATCGCGGACGTCGATGGCGGGCATGCGGCTCGGCTCCTGGAAGGGGTACCGGGAATACGCTCAAGGAGCGTCGCCGTGACAGGTTGGTCGCGGCGGTTTCGGCGGTCGGCATAGCGCGGTGGAGAGGGGCTCGCCCGATGGGAGCAGATGCCATACGAGAGGAACTCTCGGTGACCGCCAGGAGGGCCCCATGGGAATGACCCGCACTGAACATCGCTTGCTGAAAAAGATCAGCCGGGCCAGCATCGACTTCAAGCTCATTGAACCCAATGACCGCATCATGGTGGCGGTCTCGGGAGGCAAGGACTCGTACGGCATGCTGCACCTACTGCGGCTCCTGCGGCGCAAGGCCCCCTTCGACTTCGAGCTGATCGCGGTCAACCTCGATCAGGGGCATCCGGGCTTCCCAGGGCACCTGCTCGAGGGCTGGCTCCAGCAAGGTGGCTACACCTACCGGATGCTGTCCGAAGACACCTACTCAGTGGTGAAGGCGAACATCCCGCCAGGGCGCACCACATGCTCGCTGTGTTCGCGACTGCGCCGCGGCATTCTCTACACCACGGCTGTGGAGATGGGCTGCACCAAGATCGCACTTGGGCATCATCGAGACGATCTGATTGAGACACTCATGCTCAACGTGTTGTTTTCGGGGCAGCTCAAGACCATGCCGCCACGCCTTCGTTCAGACGACGGGCGGAATGTGGTGATTCGGCCGCTTGCCTACTGCAAGGAAGCCGACCTGGAGACGCTGTCGTCTGAACAGGGCTTTCCCATCATCCCGTGTGATCTCTGCGGGTCGCAGGAAAACCTGCAGCGCAAGCGTGTAAAGCGGCTGATTGCCGAGCTGACTGCCGAGAACGACAAGGTGCCCGGCAACATCTTTGCCGCACTTGGCAACGTGAAGCCCTCCCACCTGCTCGACAAGGCGCTCCGGGAATCGGTGGGGATGGATCCGGAGACTGGTGAGAAGCTTCAGCCGGCGGGAATGCGCCCACTGGTGCTCGATGGGATGGCCGCGCCGATTCTGGTCGCTGGCGCAGAGCCGGTCACCCTCGCGCTGCCCCACCTGCCCTGAATCGCGAAGGATGGCGCGTATGGACATCACGACCTGGAACATCAACAGCATTCGTGCCCGAAGGGAGCGGTTCGAGGCGTGGCTCGCCGATCGCCAGCCCGACGTGCTGTGTCTTCAAGAGACGAAGGTGGTCGACAAGAGCTTTCCCGCCGATATTTTTGATAATGCGGGATATCACGTCGCTTTTCATGGTCAGAAGACCTACAACGGCGTTGCGATCGCTGCCCGGTTGCCGATCGAAGACGTGGTGCGGGGAGTGCCGTTTCTCGAGGGCGACACCGACGCTCGGGGCATCGCGGCCACGGTCGGCGGGGTTCGGGTCGTGAACGTGTATGTGGTCAACGGTAAGGACGTGGGCGACCCGAAGTGGCATCACAAGCTCGCATGGATGGATGCTCTGGCCGACTGGATTGCTGCCCATCAGGATGCGGCGGATGATCTCGTGGTGTGTGGTGACTACAACCTGTGCCCCACCGATGACGACACCTGGGATCCCGACCGCTGGCACCAGAACATCTTTTGTACCCCCGAGGAGCGAGCGCGTTTTCAGCGGCTCCTCGACTGGGGCCTCACCGACGCCTACCGGCACACCAACCCACATGACTGGGGCCGATATGCACACACCTGGTGGGATTATCGGGGACGGTCGTTTGGGCGTGGCATGGGCCTCCGGATCGACCACCACCTGGTCAGTGCTTCGGTGTTGGCTCGCGTGAAGGAGGTCACCATCGACCGTGAAGCGCGGAAGGGAACGAAGCCGTCGGACCACGCGCCCGTGGTCTTGACGCTGGACTGAGCCCCTTCGCTCAGCTGGACGGTGTGAAGCCCGACAGCTTGCCCACGCGAGACCACGACTTGTCCTCGCTGTTCTTCAGCAGCTCTGGGCGCCGTGTGAGGACTTCACAGCCGCGTGCGGTCACGAGGAGCATGTGCTCGAACTGCGCGGAGAGCGAGCCGTCCTGGGTGACGAC
>CAJWOS010000512.1 GCA_913044235.1 uncultured Pseudomonadota bacterium | reverse complement strand
AAGTACGTGCAGCCCAAGCATGGCATCTTCGAGCTGAAGTTTTTCTTCAATGCCGGCATTTCGTCTTCGGAAGGAGACGACCTCGCCGGTGCGGCGGTGAAGCAGAAGATTCGAAAGCTCGTTTCTGAAGAAAATCCGAAGAAGCCTTTGTCGGACTCGGCCATCATGAAGCTTTTGAAGGCGGATGGAATCACGATCGCCCGGCGAACCGTCGCCAAATATCGCGAGGCGATGCGGATTCTGCCATCCAACAAACGCAAGAAGATGTTCTGACCGTGTCTGTGTTGAGCGCCAGCGCCCAAGCTGCCTGCAGCACTGCACCGCGATGGAGCGACCGGCCCGCGCGCTTGCGGAGCGTGCCATGACCAATGGTTCCTGGTGCGAGTCGGGGCTTGAGCTGGACCCTCTGCGCAAGCGCCCATCTGTCACGCGTCTGCATGTCGGAGACACAAACGCTTCGGCAGAGCTGTCCCTGGCAGTGGAATCGTATGGTGCACGCCATGGCATCGAGCTTGTCGAGCATCTTGGCGTGGCTTGCGCGCTGTGGTTTCGACGGTCGGGTCGCTTGGTGCTCTCTCGGCAGGTCGGGGCGGTGGCCGATGCTCCGGCGGTCGAAGGGCTGCTTGAGCGTCCTCTGGCAGATGCCTTTTCGGAAGCGCGGAGGCGCGGCGGTGCCGCAGAGATTCCCGGTCGTCTCCCGGATGGGACTCGGTGGCGGATACGCATTGTGGCCTTGCCGGAGGGTGCGATGGCCGCCATCTGGCTCGACCGGCAAGTGGCCACAGAGGCGGTCGATGCCGATGCAGGACCACCGTCAGATGCGGTCGATCTCGCGATGCCGCGTCGACTGATGGCTCTGGCCACTCAGGTCGGTGGGTTGGTCGAGCGCAAAGGAAACCTGCGAGAGCGTGCGGCTGGCCTTCAGCGTGCGCTCGACCGCGAAGCGTGGAAGCTGCTCGGCCAACGAGGTGTGGGACTTCCCGTCGATCTACGGGCGGTTCCGCTCACGGCGAAGCTCGAGGCAATCCAGGCGCGCATCAACCTGCTGATTCCAGGTTCGGTGCAGTCAGAGTGGGACATCCCACCGGGACTTGCCCAGGTTGCGGTTCCAGCACCTGCCGTTCGCTACATCGTCGAGGCCCTCACGCGAAACGCTGTAGTGGCCCTGGGCGGGAAAGCGGGGCGCCTTCGCTTGCGTGGTGGGGTGCTCGATATCGATCGGGACACCTCCTGGCACGGACCGGTCTTGCCGGCCGGAACCTACGTGTTCATCGAGGTGACCGATAGCGGAGGTGGCATCTCGAGTGAGCGGGTGGACCACCTTGCGAACGGACGCGAGCCAGGTTCTTTGCAGGCCATCGGCGGTCTTGCACGAGGTTGGAACGGCGGCTTGCGCATTCGGTCCTCACCCGGTCGCGGCACCATTGTCCAGGTGGCGTTTCCTGCCCATGGGATCGAACGGAACACGTCCGCAGTCCGGAAAGCAAAGCCGAGTCGTCCGAGTGCACTGGTGGTGATGGACGCAGGGCCCGTGTGCAGTCGGGTTGCGAGCGGACTGGAGCTGCTTGGTCTGGACGTGGTGGTTGCAGGCGACACCGCTGGCGGCATGGACCGGTTTCGCGAGCGGGTCGGCCATGGTGGGGTCGCATTGCTGGCTGTGAGCGATGTCCTGTCGGATGGCACGGGGTTTGGTCTGGCGCGCCGGATGCGAGAAATGGCCCCAACCTTGCCCGTGGTTCTCATGACGGACTCGCCAGTCGATGAAGTCGAAGACGACCTGCCTGATCTCACACCCGGGCGCGTGGTGCCCCTCCAATATGCAGCACGGATGGCCGTGGGTGCCGCGGACATGCTGCTGCCGAGGGTCCGCGCGCCGCAGTCCGATTGAGCGTCACGGCCTCACCAGCGGTCTTGGTTCTGGTGGGGATGGACGACCACGGAAGGCCACCTACGCAGGGGCTCAGGGGGTGTGGGGCGCTTCGGGCTCTTCTCGCCGTCGTCGGATGGCCACCAATCCGAGGGTGGTCATGAGCAGCAGTCCACCCCAGCCACCGGAGCCCAGGGTGGCGCAGCGACTGCCACCACCTCGTACGTACAGTGGCTCGTCGCAGACGTCCCCGATGTTGTCGAGGTCTTTGTCGGCTTGGTTCACGTTGGCGTCGAGCGGGCAGTTGTCACAGACATCGCCGATACCATCGCCATCGCTGTCCAAGCGATCGTAGTCCTTCAAGCCTGGGCACAGGTCGCAAGCGTTGCCGGTACCATCGAGATCGTCGTCGTTTTGGAATGCGTTGCCCACTTCCGGGCAGTTGTCGCAGTCGTCGCCGATCCCGTCGCTGTCGGTGTCGATCTGGTCTGGGTTTTCGACGTCCACGCAGATGTCGCAGACATCTCCCACCCCATCCGCGTCGATGTCGAGCTGGTCTTGGTTGAAGTCGCTGGGGCAGTTGTCGCAGTCGTCACCAATGCCGTCGCCATCGATGTCGGACTGGCTCGGATTCGGAAAGGCAGGGCAGTTGTCGCAAAGGTCGCCCGCTTCGTCGAGGTCGGAGTCAGCTTGGTCTGCATTGCTGGTGACCGGGCAGTTGTCGCACTCATCGCCAACCCGGTCGCCATCGATGTCGGCTTGGCTCGGGTTGAAGTCTTCTCGGCAGTTGTCGCAGACGTCACCCAGTCCGTCGCCGTCCACGTCGAGCTGGTCTTCATTGGTTTGGATGGGGCAATTGTCGCATGCATCTCCGAACGAGTCGAAGTCGTTGTTCAGCTGGTCCGGATTGAAGATCTCAAGGCAGTTGTCGCACGGGTCTCCCGCCCCATCGCAGTCCAGGTCACGCTGGTCGTTGTTCGGAATGTCGGGGCAGTTGTCGCAGGACAGCGAGATGGTGGAGCTGGGTGAGCCGTCTGGCTTCAGGATCTGAATCTGTGCGGATCCGAGGCCGTCGCCGTCCACATCCGCGTCGAAGGCGAGCACTGGATATTGACAACGAAATGCAGAGTATTCTACGTAGTAGTCCGCATTTGGGTACGGGTTGCCTTCGTCGTCCACGTTTGTGGCGCACTCGGGATCGGAGAGGTCGACGGGCCGCTCGTCGTCGGCCGCGATGGTGTTGCAGTTCAGGTCCTGAGACAGGTCATTGTAGCAAGCGCCGTCGTCTTGGGCGTGCGCCTTTGGATGCCCGTAGGCGCCGAGCAGCAGTGCAACGCCGAAGACGCGAAAAAGTGCGGTAGACGGCATGCTCATGGTTGCTCCTCGCCCGAAGGCTCGGGGGGTGTGGCGGGAGAGGGGGCTTCAGAGGTGCCGGCATCGGGGGCGTCAGGGCCGCCGGAGTCGGGACTCGGCAGGGGAGCGGACTCTGGTTCCGTGGGTGCTTCGGCCGGCGGTTGGTCTGACGGCGCAGGAGCTTCTGGGGAAGACTCGGTCTCTGCCGGCACGGCCGCTTCGGGTGCGTCGTCTTCGTCGTCTTCGAAGAAGTCTTCCAAGTCCAGATCTTCGGGAGCTTTCGGCGGTGGTGGCGGCGCTTCAGGCTTTGGAGGTGTACCTACGTTTGCGGGCTCACCGGTCCAGGGCAGTCGGACTGACTCACGGAGGGTCTCAGGGGTTTCGTCAGGCCGATACTGACGTACGATCTCGAACTCGACCCGACGGTTGCCAGCGAGGCTGGCTTCGTCTTCTCCCGCGTTGCGCGGGACCACTTCGCCCATTCCCCGGTATGACATTCGGTCGGGATGGACACCGGCTCGAATGAGCGCTTCCCAGATGGCTCTGGACCGGCGAATAGACAGGTCGTAGTTGTATACGAAGCTGCCCTCTTCGCTGGCATGTCCTTCAATCACGAGGTGTGCGATCTGCCAGTTCTCGTTGAGCAGGTCAGCCACATATTGAAGGGTGGGCAGCGAGGCGGGGAGGATGTTTGCCGTGGCGAACTCGAACTCGATCGGGTCGCGAATCACGATTCGCTCGCCATCGATGCGTGCAAGCTCCTTTTCTTCCCAGACCGGCTCCTCAGGAACAATCGGCTCCACCTCGACCTGTTCTGGGGGTGGCGGGACCCGAACAAGATCGAGCGTGGGGGGCGGGTCGCTCGCGCGAGGTGGGCGGATCCAGGTCAGGGCCACGAAGGAACGAAATGCTGAGGTGCCGTAGCCTTCGGCCAGGCCTTTCCCCACGCCGCCTTCGAGCTGGACCACGGTGGAGGGCCGGTAGGTGACGCTGCTGACCAGTTCCGATGGGTTCTCGGCGCCGCGTTGGAAGAAGAAGTCGAGTCCGTTGCGCTGCAGATACCCGAGTCCAACGGAGGCCTGGCCGGGCACGATGTTGTAGCGAGCGCCAAAGCTGGCCACGAACTCGGAGCCGAGTGTGAAGTTCTTGTCGGTCACCACAGGCGGGCGCGCGGTGAAGGAGAGGTCTGCCAGGAGATCGACGTCGCGAATGGACACCATTGTGGTGGGGCCCACGATGCCGCGAAAGCGCGCTTCCCCCATCCAGGCGGCGCGGGTTCCCGAGGGGATGCCGACGTCGGCGCGAAGCGCCACCGCAACGACCTCCTGGTTGAGGAGGGCAAGACGGCCTCCCACAAAGAGATCGCCGAGAAGCGGCCCATCTCGGGTGAACTCCGGTGTCTCGGAGCCCCACTGCAGACCAAGGGGGATGCTCGCTCGCACTCCGAATCGTTCGGCGATGTCCCAGGATGCACCGCCCACGAGCGTGGTGCGATTGGACACGACGGAACCGTACTCCGTGCCGCGCTCGTAGAGAATCAAGGGATCTTTGGTGAACTGGAAGAAGAGTCCGCCTCGGATGGTGCCGGCCTCCGCGAAGCGGGCGCTATCGATTCCGGGAAGTGCCCCTTCGCTCCAGCTGGGGCGAATCAGCTCGATGTCTGCCGAAGCCCCTTCCGCATCTGCAGATGTGGGAGACAGCGCAGCTGCGAGGACTGCCGCCCCCAGAGACAGGCGACGGATACTCATTCCGCACCCCCGGCGGGTAAGGAGTCGTTGGTTTCAGGTGCGGCTTCGGGTGATGCCGAGGGCACCGCAGCCTCCGCTTCAGTGGGCGCAGGGCCGGGTGGTGGGACGGTATTTGGCGAGGGGGCGTCTGCTTCTGGTGCAGCCTCTGCTTCCGATGGAGGCGGTGTGGCGGCGGTAGGAGCCGGGGCGGTCTCCGCAGCCGGTGCTCCGTCTGCGGGCGGATCTGGTTCTTCTGGGGTGCGAGGGACGCCTGCAGCTGGAATGTCACCTGTGGGAGGCGAGGTCTCGGCGCCGTCTGCAGGTGTCTCGCCAGCCTCTGCTTCGCCTGCTTTCGACGGCTCAGGAGTCTCGGTAGTGGATTGCTCGTCGGCCGGCGGCGGGGGCTCGTCCGGGACGGACGGGCCGGCAGCAGGCGGTGCTGGG
>CAJWOS010000511.1 GCA_913044235.1 uncultured Pseudomonadota bacterium | reverse complement strand
GGCGGCGGCCGATGAGAACGAGCAGCTGCATCGGTAGGCCTCCGGCGGGCCGGCCCCTGTATCCGTCCAACCGGCCAGAGGATAAATTTCCGTCGCATGGAGTCCGGTCTCAATCCGCGGACGCCCCAAGGTCTGGCTGCCCCGCGATGGCCGCGGCCATCATGCCGCCTGCAAAAAGAAGCCTCGCCGCTGCAGTCGGGCCTCGTGGCGGGCCCCAGCTCGACGGCTTCAGGTGCAGGTCAGGACCAGAAACCAGCTGTTCAGCTGTCCGTCGTCGAAGGAGACTGCATCGCTCACCTCGAGCGTCCAGGTTCCTGTGCCTCCCGCGCCGATCAACGCCGCGAGATCTTCCGCCGACGTGAGCGAGCCCACGTTGCCCACCTCGTAGACACCGCTCAAGTCCTCCTGGGTTCCGCCATCGCGGTCGTGCAGGAGCACCGAACGACCAGCCGGGGAGTACAAAGTGATGTAGAGGTCCCCCACGTAGGTGTGGGTGATGTCGACACCCACCGAGATGTCCCACACTGTGGCGCAGGTGCTCACCATGGCTTGAGAGCGGATCGTAGCGTTGTCTTCGATGTCGTAGCCAGGACCACCTGCTCCCGACGCTTCCACCTCGAAGCCCCCGTCATCCCCATCGCAGTCGGAGTCGCTTCCATCTCCGGGAATTTCCTGCTCGTCAGGTGAGCGGGTGGGATCGCGGTCGTCGCAGTCCCCGCCGCATGCGGTCCAGCCGTCGTTGTCGGCGTCCCAACCAGGATGTCCGCTGCCATCGCACTGGTTGCCCCGCAAGCGGATGGGTGTGTCCTCGAGCCCCGGCGCATCGGTGTCCATCGTGATGGTCGCAGTCGCCGCAGACGCTGCACCATCCGGCTCGTAGGCCACCTCGATCTGGTCGGAGTCGCCTGGCAGCACGTAGATTGGTGTGGGCGTCTGTACCGAGAACGAGCCCGAGCCATCAATGTCGAAGTCGGCGATCGTGAGGGTGAGCTGACCGCAATTCTGGACCGTGAGGCTCTCGGAGAAGTAGCCGCCCGCAGGCCGAGGTCCAAAGTCGTGAGACGAGGGATACAGCTGGCCACACGGGTCGCGCCCGATGCCGCGCAAGACCACTCGCCAGATGCCGCGCCCTTCAGAGTCGGTCTCTTTCACTTCGTTGTCGCTGGAGACAATGGTGAGGGTGGTTCGGTAGAAGGCTTCTTCGGTGGGCTTGAAGAGGACGTCCACGCGTCCATAGGCCGGGGACGAAGCACTGCCGGAGTCGATGATTCCGTTGCCGATCTTCCAGGAGTCTGTGATTTCCCAGTTTTCAGGGTCATCGACATAGACGTCGTAGATCTCCACCTCGCCGGAGCCTGTGCTGGCGAGGAACAGGGCGAGGGTCTCGCGGCCTTCGATGGGCACGATGCCGGCATCGAATGTTGCGAGGCTGGTGGACAGCCGGCGACTGAGCTCGGTGAAGTCCTGCTCTCCCTGGCAGCCTGAGGCCACGGTCAGACCGACCAGGAGAACTGGAGAGCGCGTGAGCAAAGGCATGGGGGGGCTCCAAAGTCACAGAAAGACGATGCGTCGGTTGCCACGGGACTCTACCCGGCGCTGGGGTTGCCCGTCTCCCGGTCCAGGATGTTCTTGGTCTGCTTATACAGGAAGCGGGCTTGCTGCAGGTTGTCTCCGATGCAGACCATACCGAGCTTTCCGTACTCGGACAGCGCACCCATCAAGTGGAACACCACACCGCGTTCCGGTGCCGAGTGGAAGTGCACGTCGTTGCACACGGCGATGTCGATGAGGTCTTCAGGCAGGAGGCCTCGGTACACCTCGTCTTGGAGGGTATCGGTGGCAAAATACACTTTCTCTTGCCCGGTCTGAGACTGAAACGTGCCCGATGCCGGCTCGTAGTGCCCATCGGTGAGGAAGCGAAGGGTGAGGAAGGGATGGGTGGTGCCCCCCTTGCGCAGGTTGACCTCGATGGCGTGATGGGTCCAGCCGCCGTCTCCGTCGGGCACGCTCACGAAGTCGGTGGCAAAGCGTCCGATGACGCCCTTGCTCGCGAGCACCCGGGCCACACGCATACCGGCTTCCTGCACTTCCATCCGGTATTCGGAGCGAGCGGGGAAGGTGCAGCCCATGAACACTTGGCCGGAAGGACCTCCCAAGATCTGGTCATGCGTGGAGATCGACTGCGGAGCGCCGCGGGCGTTGACTCGGCACTGGCTGCTCGGAGACTCCTTGTGCTTGCCCTCCACGAACTCTTCGACGACACCACCCATTTGGGCGTACTTTGTCTTGAAGCTCTCCCAGTGCTCCTGTGGAGCCTCGAACCGCAGCGTGGGCAAGCGCTCGAGACACTGTCGGGCTCGCTCAGTCGCCGTCGCGCCATCGACGCCATCGAAGTAGAACAGGGCATTGCCTTCACCCGAGAAGCCCTCGTTGAGCTTGACCACCGCGCGTCGGAGGTCGGGCGTCTCGGTCTTCAGCGCTGCGAGGCCCTCGGCGATGTCTTCGGGGGTGCGCAAGCGTTCGAACCCTCGGGGAAATAGAATGCCCGCCTCGCGGAAGACCTCGCGGCAGCCCGACTTGCTCCCGAGGTCGTCGAGTGCAGGGTCGTTTGCGTAGAGTGGAATCCCGAGCTGGACGGCCAGTGAGCGCTCAAACCGGGTGGAGTTGAAGCACACGATGTGGGCGCGGCTGGTGTCGCCGATGGCGCGAAGGATGCGCTTGAGGAGGCGCGGTCGCTCGAGCACCTTCTGGGTGAGAGGGCGATTGGACGCATCGCCACACTCGAACATGATGAGCCGCCGGCGCGCATGGGAGGTGGGCACCCCGGTAAGCAAGTGAAGGTAGTAGTCGATCACCGTAGGAGAGATGCGCTGGCTCGTGAGAAAGATGACCCGCGTGCGCGGCTTGCGCAGGAGCATCAGGTAAAACAGCAGGCGCTCCTCGTAGTGGTGCACGCCCGAGACCTTGGCAAGCTCTCGGGGGTCCATAGACAGACTTGGAACCACAACCACGGTATGGTCGGCGCGGTCGTCGTTGGCGACTCGCTGGAACAGCTCTGGCAGCCGCTGCTGAAGGGTCGCGAAGGCGGCAAGCTCGGCGGCGGATCCGGGAGCAGGTGGGCGTTGGGTCGTCGAAGTCACGGCGTCTCCGGGTTGGACACTCGGGTACTGTGATTGTACCGGCAGCGGCAGGACGAGGTACGCAGCATGGTTGTGACGAAATCCATCAGAGTCGGATCTGGAGCGGTCGAACCCGTGGAAGTGGGGGCGGAGTCCTTGGTTGTGATCGCCGGGCCATGTGGCCTGGAGAGCGCGCAGCTCGCTCACGATGTGGCAGGCGGCGTGCAAGATGTCTGCGCGCGACTTGGCATTCCTTGGATCTTCAAGAGCAGCTTCGACAAAGCAAATCGCACGGCTGCAGCGGGGTGGCGAGGACCGGGACTTGAGGATGGGCTGGCGATGCTTGGTGCGATTCGCAGGGCGTTTGCAGTTCCGGTGACCACCGATGTGCATGCGGTGCAGCAGGTGGCATCGGTGGCGTCGGTGGTGGATCTACTCCAGATTCCGGCCTTCCTGTGTCGGCAGACCGATCTGCTTGTGGCATGTGGTCGCTCCGGCAAGCCCGTGAATGCGAAGCGTGGCCAGTTTCTGGCCCCGAGTGCTCTCGCAGGAATCGTGGAGAAGGTCGGTGGTCCAGTCATGCTCACAGAGCGCGGGACCTCCTTCGGGCATGGCGATCTCGTGGCAGACCTGCGGCTGCTGCACTGGATGCGGGCCACCGGTGCTCCGGTGTGTTTTGACGCCACCCACAGCGTCCAGCAGCCGGGGGGTACAGTGACGGGAGGTCGCCGCGAGATGGTTGCCCCGCTGGCGCGCGCAGCGGCGGCCGTGGGCATCGATGCACTATTTTTAGAGACCCACCCCAACCCCGCGCTTGCACGCTCGGATGCCGGCTCTCAGGTGCCGCTCGACCGCCTGTACGAGATTCTGGCTCCTGTGGTTGAGATTTACACGTGTGTTCGTCCATCGTTGGGGCATCCGTGACATTTCCCTGCAGGGTTTGACCCGCAGTCCGCTACAGAGGACGAGAGGGACTGGAGGCCGGGTGAACAGATGGCGCTACTCGATTGGACTGCTGCTCCTCGGATGGGGCACGGGGTGCTTCGAGGCGGTCGACGACCAAGACGGTGACGGATGGCTTCGTGGCGCAGACTGCGACGATGGCGATCGTGCTACCCATCCCGGAGCCACCGAAGTCTGCGATGGGATCGACAACAACTGTGACGGCGCGATCGACGAGTCGGCGGTGGATGCGGTCCTGTACTACGACGATCTTGACGGCGACGGCTACGGCAATTCTGCGAGCCTGCCGATCGGGCTTTGCGCGCCGCGGGACGGCATGGCCCCCGTTGGTGGCGACTGCGACGACAGTCGTTCCGACCGTACACCGGAGACGGTCTGGTACATCGATGCCGATGGAGATCGCTACGGGGATGCCGATGGCGAGCAAGTGGTGGATTGTTGGGGGCCGGCAGGCTTCGCGGACAATGGGCTCGACTGCGACGACGGCGCTGCAGCGGTGCATCCGGGTGCGGAAGAGCGCTGCAACGGCTTGGATGACGATTGTGATGCCGCCATCGACGAAGACAACCACCAGCCATTCTATGAAGACAAGGACGGCGACGGGTTTGGCAACTCACAGACCTGGGACGACAGTGTGGTGGTGCAGGCCTGTGAAGCGCCCGATGGATTTGTGGCCGATGCGACCGACTGCGACGACGACAACCCATATGTGAACCCCGACTCGGAGCGCATCTGCGGAGATGGCATCGACAACGCGTGTGACGCGGAGCTCGGACGAGACATCGCCCAGCTCGAGTGTGTTGCTGAGCTCGAAGATTCCGCAGTGCGGATCATTGGCGCACAGGAGGAAGAGGCTTTTGGTGCCCGGATCGGTGTGGTTCGCGACCTGTACGGCACCGATGATGATGCACTGGTGGTGGGTGCCATGGGGCACCGCCGCGACAATGATGTGGAGACTGGCGCCGTGTGGATCTTCCAGATGTCGGCCCTGATGGACGCATCCACGACCGATGGATGGGTCGAGCCGGCGGTATCTGGCGTTTTGGTTGAGGGCGTCGGCTCTTCGCAGCTGTCGTCGGGGATCGGTCCGGCGGGAGACGTGGATGGCGACGGCATTGTGGATCTCGCCCTCGGGGCACACCTCTTCGATACCCAAGACAGCACCGTTGATGTGGTGCCAGATCAGGACGGATACGCCAACTCCGGCGCGCTGTTTGTGATCCCCGGCTCGGTCCTGCGCACCACACCGCCGGGGGGTTCGCTCGATGTGACTGAGTACCTCTGGGCCTATGGGGGGTTCACTGCCGACTGGC